>JANOFW010000510.1:0-16685 GCA_031413835.1 Planctomycetia bacterium | reverse complement strand
CAGACCACGAGATCGACGCAGCCGTCCCCCAGCCCCGTGGCCTCGGCCGTGCCCGCGCGCCACTGAACGCCCGCGTGCGGCGTGGCCGCGGCGCGCATGGCGGCGTTGGGCTCGAGGGCCACGACGGAGGCACCACGATCTGCGAGCAGGCGCGCGGCGATGCCCGTCCCCGCTCCCACGTCGGCCACGCGGATCGAGGCCGGCGCGCCCAAGCCCGCGAGCAGGGCGTCGATCGCCGCCGACGGATAGGACGGCCGCGCCGCCGCGTAGTCAGCGGCGCGGTCGGCGAAGCGGCCGGTGGGATCCTGGAGGTGGAGCGGCCCGTGCTCCACCGCTCAGCGCGGCGGCGGGGGCAACTCGGCCTTGATGGCGTCCTCGAGCGTGCCCGTGTACGAGCGCAGGTGGCCGTCGGCGCCGATCAGCTTCACGCCCGGCAGGCCCGCGACGCCGAAGCGGCTGGCGGTGACGCCGGTCCAGTCGAAGCCCACGCCGAAAGTCCAGCCCTTCTCGCGCAGGTAGGTCTGGGCGTAGTCCTTCCGACCGTGGGTCACGGTCAGGATCTTGAGGCCCTTGGAGGCGTACTTCGTGTGCAGCGCGTGCACCTCGGGCATGAACTTCGCGCAGTGCGGGCAGATGGGCAGCCAGACCACGAGCAGCACGGGGCTGCCGGCCTGCCCCGCGATGGTGGTGGCGGCCGTCATGCCGTTGATCCCGTCGCTGATGGCGATCTCGGGGGACTTGGCGCCCTTCGTGTTGGCCGCCGAGGCGGCCGGGACGAAGAGGGCGAGGAGCAGCAGGGGCAGCGCGAACAAGGCGAGCGAGCGATGCATGGGTTCGTAGGCTCCGTGGTGGGTCGCGACCGAGTGGCGTTGGAGGGCAGCCTACCGGCGCCTTCCGACCGCGCGAAGCGTGCGCGCACCCGTACGCGTGCTAGCGGCCGTCGGCGGGGGCGTCGTCGCCGCCCGTAACCGGGCCCGAGGGCACCAGGCCCTTGGTGGCGCGCTTCAAGAACAGCAGCGCGAAGCAGGTGTCGAGCACGTCCTTGGGCTCGTGGGTCGCGCCCGTCTCCCAGTACATGCCGGGCACGTTGCGCGTGCCCTTCTTGAGGCGCTCCTTGACCTCGGCCTTCTTGGCGACGTCGAGAATCGCGCGCGCGCCCTCCGTGTACCAGAGATGCGATCCTACGAGGTTCTTGCCCAGGATGTCCAGCGCGCGTTCGAGCGAGTAGAGGTAGTAGATCGGGTAGCCGTACTGGCTGACCGGGTTGTTGAAGGCCGACCAGTGGAGGTCGAGCCAGGCCAGCGCGTCGTAGGTGGCACGCTCGATCGTGCTGTCCAGCTTCTTCTCGAGGAACAGCTTGCGGCCCTTGTCGCTCTCGCAGAGCACTTCCTTGCAGATCAGCAACGTGCCCAGACCGCAGGCGGTCATGGATCCAGTGGCCTTGCCCTCGCTGCCGTCGGGGCTGCCCTTGATGTACATGAAGCCGCGCGCCTTGTCCTTGGGCGGGGCGTAGCCGCCCTTCTGGTAGCCCGGGTCGTGGCGCTGGCGCTCGGGGCCGTCCTCCTCCTGATGGCTGAGCACGAGCTCGATGATGTCCCACCAGACCTGGGGCTCGATCTTCGCGCCGAAGCGCTGGGCCGTGTAGAGAGCCAACGCGGCCAGCTGCGTGCTGGAGATGTCCTGGTTGGCATGCGGAGGCACCCGCACCTGGCGCTCGAAACTCTCGTTGCGCGTCCCGCGCCCGAAGGAGACCGTCCGCGACCACTTGAGGAAGGGCGCGTTGTAGCGCCAGCCCAGCCGCGCCTTGGCCTCCGGCTCCTCGGCCGGCATGCCCCGGCGCTCCACCAGCCCCTGCACCAGCTCGTGCAGCCACTCGAGGTCGGCCTTGTCCCCCATCTTGAGCTTGCCGCGCTTGACGCCGTCGGCGCTGTTCTTGTTGCGCTTGTAATGGTCGTACTTGGCGCACAGCGCGAGGATCATCACCGAGATCTCGTAGGCCGAGCCCGCCTGCGCGTGCCTCCAGCGCCACTCGGGCTGCTCCATGCCGTCGTTGAGCTCGACGATGGCGTGCTCCACCCGCAGCCAGTGGAAGCCCTCCGTGATGACCGGGTCCTTCGGATCGACGCCGCACTTGAGAAGTGTGTAGAGCGCCAGCGCCGTGGGGCCGGCCGGGTGGCGGTACTGCGGCCCGTCGCCGCCGCCGTAGATCTTCTCGCCCTTGACGAGCCCCCAGTGCGCAGCGGTGGCCTCCTCGAGCGGGAACAGCCGCGGCTTGGCCTTGAGCCACGACACGCCCTGCTCGATGGCCCGATTGATCTCTTCGACGAAGGGCACCTTGTCATCTGCGCCATCGTCGGGATCCGCCTCCTCGGGAGCCGGCGCACCGGGCTTCTCGCCGGCTCCCGGAGGCGCGGGCTTGACCCCGGGCGGGTCCTCGGCGGCGGCCGGGGCGCCCAGCGAGAGGCCCAGCAGGGCCAAGGCCAGGAGGGACGGCAGCCAAGCGAGTGTACGGGCCATGGGGGGCTCCGGGGGCGCCCTCGATCCTAGCCGCAACCGTTCGCGGGCCCGCCCGCGCCCTCGCAGGCCTAGGCGAGGGCCTGGGCGAGCCGGGGCAGGCTCACCTCGTAGCGGTAGGAGACCTGCTTGTGGTCGTCGTCGAACTCCTCGTGCACGTGGGGCACGCCCGTGGCCGTGAGCCGCGCCGCGAGCAGGCGCGTGCCGTGGTGCAGGTTCCACTCGTCGCGGGTGCCGCAGTCGAACCACAAGAGGCGCAGGGAGCGCAGCGCGGCGGCGTGGCGCGCGACGAGGTAAACCGGGTCGCGCTCGCGCCAGCGCGCCAGAACGTCCTCGCGGCGCTCCCCCGTGTCGAGCTGGAAGGGCAGGTCGAAGCCGTGCGGCGCCGCGGGGTTGGGCGAGTAGAACGCGGCCTGCGCCACCACGATGAGCGCCCCCGCCCAGGCCGGCGGGCACTTGGGACGCGTGTGGAGCTGCTCGAGGAAGGGCGTCAGGCCGCCCACGGCACGGAGCGTGTCGATCGTGCTGGGGAAGTGGACGCCGTAGCAGTACTCGAAGTAGGCGTCGCCCGAGTGGCTGGCGACGCCGGCGAAGACGTCGGCGTGCTCCAGGCCCATCATCAGCGCGCCGTAGCCACCCGAGGACTTGCCGAAGACCCCGCGGTGCTCGCGCCCGGGCAGCAGGCGGAAGGCGCGCTCGGCCCAGGGCACGAGCTCCTCGCAGATGTGGCGCGCCCAGGGGCCCACAGCGGAGGAGTCCACGTACTGGTTGCCGCCCAGGCGCGTCATGCCGTCCACCATCACCACCACCACCGGCGCCATGCGCCCGCCCTCGATCAGGCGGTCCAGGCGCGTGGGCAGGTCGGGCTGGTACCAGTCCCAGTTGAGGTAGGACTGGCCGCTGCCGGTGAAGCCCGCCAGCGCGTAGAGCACGGGGTAGCGTCGCCCGTTCTCGGCGTCGTAGCCGGGAGGCAGGTAGACGGGCACGCGACGCAGCGGGCTGTCGCCCAGGGGATTGCCCTCGAGCAGACGGCTCTTGACCTCGTGGATCTCGACGCGGCCGGCCATGCAGCACCTCGCTGCCCGGCAGCGTACTACCGGCGGGCGAGAGCGCTCGGCGCCGCGCTCTCCACGGCCGGCAGTTCGGCGAACGCCAGGCGCTCGACGACGCGTTCGAGCCCTGGCTCGCGACCCGCCGCGTGCGGCGTCGTGCGTACGCTCAGGCGCCAGCCCGAGAGGCGCCCGCTGGCGAGGTCGTAGCGCGTGCTCGAGGTGCGCTCGAGCGCGAGGCCCTGGCCCCCGACGTAGCGCACGTGGGTGCGCGCGTTCACCGACAAGGCCGTCACCCGCGGTAGGCGTCCGGCCCCGGGGAGTGGCGCTTCGGCATGCTCGAGCAGCAGCGTGCGCGCGTCGTGGCCGGCCTCGACGTCGCCGGCCAGCAGCGGCGTCACGTGCTCCGTGCTCGGGAGGAGAGGCACGCCGCAGGCGCCGTAGACCACGTTCCAGCCCTCGAGCAGGTCGGCCTCGGCCGCGGCCCAGGCCGCGTCGTCGAGCGCGGCGCCGCGTGCCCGGGCCAGCGCCGCGCGGGCCTCCTCGGCATTGAGCAGGGAGAGCGCCGTGCCGCGCAGGTCCACGCGCACGAGCCAGCGGCCTCCGCCGAGCAGGTCGAGCGCCGCCGCGCTGGCCGCGCGCCGCGGCTCGAGCTCGGTGGCCTCGCTGCCCTCCAGCACGCGGCACCAGCGGACCTCGACCAGCAGGTCGCGCCCGAGGGGCGAGAGCACCTGCGCCTGGGCCTGGCTCACGCGGGTGGGCCCGACGGCCTCGCCGCGACGCTCCTCGCGCTCGAAGCGCAGCCCCCAGCGCGCCCCGACCTGGTGGGCGAAGGGCAGGCTCAGGGCCTCGGCGGCGGGGGCTGCCGTCGCGCCACGGATCCCGAGCCCCAGGGCGAGGAGGAGCAACGAGGGTACGAGGCGGATGGCGGGCATGGGGCAGTCTCGTCCCCACCTTCGACCACCCACCGCCCTCGACCTGAGCCCCCCTCCCGCGGCGCGGGCTCCGGGCCGGCCGGGCTCCGCTCAGCCGATCGGAGACCACCTCCAGCCAGCCTGCGCGCGGCGCAGCTGGCCGCCGACCTGGAGCGTGGGCGCACGCTGCTCGACCTTGTCCTTGCGGCCACGCGAGGCGCTGCCGCTGGCGGTCACGCGCAGCGACACCGGCGTGTCGCTGTCCATGGTCTTGAAGAGACGCAGGCGCAGCACGCGGCGCGCCGAGATGGTCAGGCCGGTGCCGATCATCACGCGCGGGTTGTTCTCCACGGCCGCCTGGTTGGCGCCCATCAGGAAGCGCAGCGTGGTCGTGGTCACGTCGGGCTGCACGTCCTCAGTGCGCTCGACCGATCCCACGCGCGAGGTGATCGAGAGGATCTGGCCGAAGTACTCGCGGCTGGCCTCCACGAGCACCTCGTCGCCCAGGATCCACTGCGCGTTGCGCGCGTCCACGTACCAGTCCACGGACGCGAGGTCGCGGGCGCTCAGGTTCACGCCCCCGCCCCGGCCGGGCCGCGCGCCGAGGAGCGCGCCGTCCGAGGGCAGCGAGGCGGGGACCGCGGTGGGCGTCCCGCCCGCGCCCTCGGTCCCCAGCAGCCTGCGTCCCGTGCAGGCCGGCAGGACGCCGACGAAGAGCAGGACGGCGACGAGCGAGCGGGCGTGGCGCATGGAACCTCCGGGAGACCTCCCCCACCCATTCATCGTACGCAGCGGGGGGCGCCCGTAGTGGGGGCGCTCAGGGGCCCGAGGCAGGACGCGCGCCGTGGTCGCTGGCGCTGGGGTCGCGGGCGCTGCTGGGGAGCATGCGCCTCACCCAGCGGCCCAGCACGTCGGGCTCCAGGTTGAGCCGGTCCCCCACCCGACGCTCGGAGAGCGTCGTCACGGCCAATGTGTGCGGGATCAGGTAGACGACGAAGGCCTCGGCGGCGCCCCCCGCGCCCCCCTCGCTCCAGACCTCGCCCAGCGTGAGACTGACGCCGTCGAGGGTCACGGAGCCCTTCGTCAGCAGGCCGCCCTCGGCCTCGGGATCGTGGCGCAGCGTCAGGCGCACGTCGGCGGCGCTGCGCTCGAGGGCGCTGAGCTCGGCCGTCCCCTCCACGTGCCCCTGCACCCAGTGGCCACCGAGCTCGTCGCCGACGCGCAGCGCGCGCTCGAGGTTCACGCGCCGCCCCGGGCGATGGCCTCCCAAAGTGGTCCTGCGCAGCGTCTCGGGCACGACGTCGAAGGCCAGCCGCCCCCCGGCCAGCTCGACCAGCGTGAGGCAGACCCCGTCCACGGCCACGCTGCCCCCCAGCACGAGGCCCTCCAGGGGCTGCTCGGGCTGGACCACGAGGCGCAGCGTCCCGTCGGCGCGGGCCTGCGCCTGAGCGACCCGCCCGCAGTGGGTGACGATGCCCGTGAACATGCGCCTAGACCTTGCCGGGGGGCCGGGGGGGCAGCAGGTCGGGCCGGCGCGCGCGCGTGCGCGTGAGCGCCGCTTCGCGGCGCCAGCGCTCGATGGCGGCGTGGTTGCCGCCGCGCAGCACCTCGGGCACGGCGCGCTCGCGCCAGAGCGCGGGGCGCGTGTAGTGCGGATGGTCCAGCGGGCCCCCACCCTCGCCGAAGGAGTCCTCCTTGGGGCTGCGCGCGTCGCCCAGGACCCCCGGGACCAGGCGCGCCACCGCGTCGAGCATGACCAGCGCCGCGGCCTCGCCCCCCGAGAGGACGAAGTCGCCCAGCGAGACCTCCTCGGGGGCGAGCACCTCGACCGCACGCTCGTCCACCCCCTCGTAGCGCGCGCACAGCAGCACGAAGCCCGGCGCGTGCCGCGCGAGCTCGCCGGCCAGGGCCTGGTCGAAGCGCCGGCCCTGCGGGGTGAGGAGCAGGGTGCGCACGCCCGCGGGGTGGCCCGCTCGGGCCCGCTCGGCAGCCTGCACGAAGGGCTCGGCCAGGAGGACCATGCCCGGCCCGCCCCCGAAGGGGCGGTCGTCCACGACGCGGTGGGGCCCCTCGCCCAGGTCGCGCAGGTCGATCAGGTCCACCCGCACGAGGCCCTGCTCCACCCCCCGGCCGAACACGCCGCTGGCGAGGAAGGGCCGGAACAACTCTGGGAAGAGGGTCACGACGGAGGCGTGCACAGGGGGATGGTACGGGGGAAGGCTTGGGGCACCGCCCCCGCGCAGTCCGTGGCTGCCGTCCCCACGCCCGGTCGGAGCGCTGGGCTGGGGGCGCTCGGGCCCCTTCGTCGTCGGCAGGTAGGAAGACTACGATGCTCTCCTCCTCAGCGGCCCTCCGCTCCCCATCCAGCGCCCCGGTGAGCCCCAGCGGGCCCCCGGAACCCAAGACCAGGACACCACCCACCGCCCCGGTTTGTAGGCGCCCGTTCACGGTGGCGGTACCTTGCGCCGCTTGGCCCTCCCCCCGGCCCCCAGAGGCCAAGGACAGGGCCCGCGCCTCGAAGGAGCCGTCCATGGATCACGTCCGCCTGCACGAGCAGCCCATGCTGCGCACCGACCTGCCGCGCATCTCGGTGGGCGACACGCTCGCCGTCAGCCTCAAGATCAAGGAAGGCGACAAAGAGCGCACCCAGATCTTCCGCGGCACCGTGATCGGCATCCGCGGCGGCGGCCTGGGCGAGACGTTCACCATGCGCCGCCTGGTGGCGGGCGAAGGCGTCGAGCGCATCCTGCCGATGCACAGCCCGCTGATCGCGGCCATCGAGATCGTGAGCAAGGGCCGGGTGCGCCGCGCCAAGCTGCGCTACCTGCGCCACCGCAGCGGCAAGGGCACGCGCCTGACCACGATCCTGGGCGAAGAGGGCCAGGCCGAGGCGGCCCCCCACGCTGCCGCCAAGGCCGCCGCGCCGACCTCCGAGCGCGAGGCCCCCGCCCCCAAGTCGGCCCCGGCCCCCGCCGCCAAGAAGTAGGCCGCCCCCGGGGCGTCGGCGGCGCCTCTGACCGGCCGTGCGGCTCGGCCCCGGCATGAAGGCTTCCGATCCTCCGGACCGCGCGCGGCGCGGACTCCTGGCCCGGCTGTTCGGCTCACGCGCCGAGCGTGCGGCCGCGCGGGCGCTCAGGGCCCGCGGCTACCGCATCCTGGCCCGCAACCTGCGCACGCCGCGAGGCGAAGTGGACCTGCTGGCGGAGGAAGGCGGGCTGCTGGTGCTGGTGGAGGTCAAGAGCACGCAGCGGGAGGGGGCGGCGCCGCCGCTTGACCGCGTGGGCCCCCGCGAACGCGAGCGGTTGGAGTCGGCCGGCCGCTGGCTGTGCGCGCAGCCGGCCTTCCGTGGGCGCGGATTCCGCCTCGATCTGGTCGCCGTGACCCTCGACCGGGGAGTCCCCATCGTTACCATCCGGCCCGACGCGCTCTGATCCGCCGGTCCGGCGGGGCGAGGCGCGCCACCGCGAGGCGCGCTGCGCGGGGCAGCGCCGCGGGGTCGCTCAGATCCACGGGAGCCGGAACGCATGCAGCAGGCACGCATCGATCTGAAGGACCACCTGCACCCGAACTACGTCGTGGAGATCCAGGCGCGCACCAAGGACGCCATCCTCGAGGAGATCGTGGGCGCCGTGTCCGGCTCGCCCGACATCCAGGACTTGAAGGCGCTGCTGAGCGCGGTGCGCGAGCGCGAGGCCCTGCTCTCGACGGGCATCGGCCTGGGCATCGCCATCCCGCACGCGCGCATTCCCGCGGTGACGCGCTTCGTGGTCGCCGTGGGGCGCTGTGCGCAGGGCGTCGAGTTCGGCAGCATCGACGGCAAGCCGGTGACGATCGTGGTGCTCATCGCCGGGCCCCAGGACGCCCAGAAGCCCTACCTCGAGCTGCTGGCCCAGATCTCCAAGCGCCTCAAGCTGCCCGAGGTGCGCCAGCGCATCGCCGGCGGCGCGAGCGCCGACGAGGTGGTGCAGCTGCTCACCACGCGCTGAGAGCTGGCTAGGCTCCTCAGCGTTCGCTGATTCGCACGACCGGCACGAGCCGCGCGCCGTCGTCAGTGGGCAGGAGCAGGTAGGGGCCCACGCGCGCCGGCCCCGAGCGCCGCGTGCTGGTGATGCGGTCCTCCCAGACGGGCGGGGAGCTGGGCCGCTCGAGGCTGCCGCCCTCGGCGGACGGCACCCACAGGACGCTGCGCAGGTGCTCGCCCCGTGCGTCCGGAGCCTGGGTCTGCACGCTCACGAGCAGCCCGTCCGGGCAGGTCTCCAGATGCGTGACGTAGAGCTCCCCGCTGGCGTGCGAGACCGGCGGCTCGTGGTCGAGCAGGCTGAAGCGCAGGCGCGCCTCGCCCTCGAGGCGCCCGAAGGTCATCACGGTGGCGCCGCGCTCCTGGCTGCCCTCGCGGCGGCGCTGGTAGCGCAGCACGTAGAGCGTGTCGCCGCGCGCCACGAGGCGGCTCTCGCCGTCGAGCTCGCCGCCGTGGTGCATCTGCTGCGTGAGCAGGTCCGCCGCGGTCAGGTTCACGGAGCGCACGAAGGCCTCGTCGAGCGGGTCGGGCTCGTAGACACGCACCAGGGACGGACCCAGGAGCAGCGCCACGTAGGCTCCCGCCGAGAGCGAGGGCTCGGGCACCTGCCCGCCGCGCAAGTGCTCGACGGGGGCGGAGGCGCTGCGCGCCGTCGTGGTGTTGAGCGCCTCGAGGGCCGCACCCGAGTCGTCCGGGCGCAGCAGGTAGAGGCGTCCGGCGGCAGCTTCGGCCGTAAGCGGCGAGGGCAGCACCACGGGGTAGCGCGGCCGGGCGCCGGCGAGGCGCGGGAGGTCGGCGCGCGGCAGGCCGTCGTCCGCCCCGAGCACGCGCACGCGTGCGGGCGCCTCGGTCGTCACCACGAGCGCGCTGCCGCTGCCGGACAGGTTGCGAACCGTGCCGGTGATCGGGGCGCGCCAACGCTCGCGAGCGTCGCGCAGGTCGAGCGCCACGAGCAGATCGTCCTGGTGCAGACGACGGATCACCACCACGATGGACCCCGCGTGCACCTCCGCCCTTAGGACGGTGCCGGGGCCCTCCCAGCGCCAGAGGGGCTCGAGCCGCGCCGCGCCGAGGTCGAGCCGCGCAAGTCCCACGCGGGTGGGCAGCAGCAGCCGCCCCTGGGGGTCGGCCCAGAGCCGCTCGTGGAGCACGACGCCCAGGGCCTCCCCGGGGGGCCGGCGCCCGGGCCGCAGCGAGAGCGTCAGGCGTTCGCCCCCGCGCAGGATCTCGAGCTCCACTGCTCGAGCGGGAGGGCTCGAGGCGATGCGCGGCATGAGGTCGGAGGTCCCGCCCACGGGCCGGCCGTCCCAGCTCGTGACCCAGTCGCCCGCGCGCACGCCGGCGCGATCGGCGGGCTCCCCCGCCACGGCGGAGACCACGCGCACGCCGCGTTCGGGCAGCCAGGGGGCGCCGTCCTGCAGCGTGCCGCCGAACCAGCCCTGGTCGCCCGCGTCGAGCACGGCCACGCGCTCGCCGCTGGCCGGCGTCCAGACCTCCCACGCCAGGCCGCGCGCGACAGGCAGGCGTTCGCCCAGCTTCCAGGCCCCGGGCCCCTCGACGCTGGGGATGGTGACCGACGCGCGCTCGTCGCGGCTCGCCGGACGCGGGCCTGGGGGCCAGAGGACAAGGGTCGGGCGGGCATCGCGACCGCGGCGCGGCGTCCAGCCCTGCGCGGCGCGCAGCTCGTCGTAGAGGACGCTCGTCGTGCGTCCACGGGCGTCCTGGGTGCCGGAGGGCACCCAGCGGCGCAGGTCCTCGAGCAGCGCACGCGCCGCCTCGACATCGCCGGCCTCGGCCAGCCAGCCTGCCTCGGCCAGCTGCCAACGCGCGGCCCAGGCGCGGGCCTGCGCTTCGCGGGCCAGGGGACGCTCAGGGGGATCGAGGCGCAGGTCGGGTGCCAGCCGCGCGGCCCGCCAGGGGTCGCCCTCGGCCTGCGCGCGCTCGATCAGCCGCTCGCGTGCCGCCGACAGGGCGCGCGTGCCCGCCGCCGTGCGCAGGGCCTCCTCCAGCACGCCTGCCTGCGGGTCCGTCAGGGCCGCCTCGAGACGCGCGGCCACGAGCGCCTCGCGTCGCGCCAGCGCCTCCTGGGACTTCGGCGCCTGGCGCAGCGCGCGCAGGGAGAGCGCCGCCAGCAGATCGCCGCGCACCTGGGGCTCGTCGTCGCGCGAGCGCGCGGACGGCCAGGGGGGAGCGCTGGGCACCCAGTCGAGCGGGTCGGGGCTCCACGGCAGGGGCACGCGCAGCAGCCCGGGTGGGGCGTCGATCCAGCGGCCCAGCAGATCGACCAGCTCGGCCGGGCTCCCCCAGCGACGCAGCAGCACGCTGCCGAGCGCGAAGGCCTGGTCGCGTTCGGGCGCCGGCAGGCGCGTGAGCTGCGGCAGCACCCTGCGCAGCAGACGCAGCAGCGTGGCAGGCTCCGAACGGCCCGCCAGGTAGCGGCACAGCGCGCCGGCCAGGGCCGCAGGCACGGGCGTCGGCTCGTCGAGGCGCTCCAACGCGGCGGCGAAGAGCAGCGCGTCGTCGAGCACGCCGGCGGCCGTGGCCTCGAGCGCGGCGCGCGCGCCCGGCTCGAGCACACGCTCGCGCGCGGCGGCGCCCAGCAGCCCCTCGGCCTCGAGCGGATCGATCCAGGCCGAGAGCCGACCGGGCTCGAGCGCCAGCCACACGGGTCCGGCGCGCGCGAGGTCGGCGTCCACCAGGTCAGAGGCGGGACCGCCGCGCTGTTCCAGCGGCACGTCGGCGGGGTCGGGCCCCGCCGCGCCGGGCCAGCCCCGAGCCACGAGCCGGCCCGCGCAGACGCTGGCCACGCCGCCACCGAGGTCGAGCGGACGCGCCGCGAGCGAGCGGCCCTCGAACCCGTCGTCGTCGAGCAGCCGGCCGATCTCGCGCAACGCGCCGGAGAAGGGATCGAGGTGCACGGGCGCGGCGCCCACGAGGCGCAGGACCGGCGCGCCGCGGACATCGCGCGCGAGCCCCAGCAGGTCACGCCACGGCGGGGTCTGCTCGGGCACGAGCGCCGGCGTATGCCAGCGCAGGCGACCGGTGCCCTGTTCCAGGGCCAGCACCAGCGGCGCGTCCATCGGGGCCAGCGCCCAGGCACCCGGCAGACTCAGCGGCTCGTTGCGTGCGCTCGCTCCCACGGCACGATCGCTCGCCCCGGAGTTGGCCAGGAAGCGCGGAAGCGCGCGCAGCCAACGCAGCGTGCCCGTGGCCGCCTCGAGCCCGGCCGCGAAGCCCGCGTGCGGCACCACGCAGAGCTCGCCCTGCGCCAGCGCCGGGCGCTGCCCCCAGGGGACGGCGCGCACCGGAGGGCGCTCGTCCCGGCCCCCCAGCGGCCCGAAGCCCAGGTCGCGCCCGCTCTCGGCGGCGCCCAGGAAACGCACCCAACGCGGTCGGCCCGTGGCGAGCTCGAGGCAGGCAGCGTAGAGCTCCACCACGCCGACGCGCCTCGCGAAGAGCACGTAGACGTCCTCGCCCACGACCAACGGCGGGCTCGCGCAGCAGGTGGCGCGATCGCCCAGGACCGGATGGCTCTCTCCCAACGCACCCGTGTGCCAGAGCAACGCGCCGCTCCCGCTGTCGAGCGCCACCAGACGCGCCCGGCTCTCGCGCGTGCCGCCGTCGAGATCCAGCTGCGCCTCATCGGGCCCGAAGGTGCCCGAGCCGCCGGGGTCGCCCAGCACGGCGAGCACCCGGTCGCCGTGGCGCTCGACGCTGCGCAGCGGCAGGTCGTGCGGCTCGTACTTGACGTCGGGGTCGTGGTCCCAGCCCAGGGGCCCGGGCGGGAAGCTCCAGCGCTCGCGCCCCGTGAGCGGATCGAGGCGGCTCACCCGCCGGCCGGCGTGCACGAGCACGAGGTCGGCCTCGGCCCACAGCCCCTCGGTGACGAGCGTGCGCGCGCCAGCGGCTCCGCGCAGGCCTGCATCGCTCAGATCGCGCACCCAGGCCTCGACCAGCCGCGTGGGAAGCCGCAGCGGGGCCGCTCGGCGCGGCGGCGGGCGGGAGGCGAGCAGCTCGTCGAGCCTGCGTCGCGCCTGCTCGGCGACGCGCGACGGCGCGGGCCCCGTGCCCGTGGCGGCGGGCTCCGCGGGGGGCTCGAGCGCCAGGGCGCGCAGCCCGGCCTCGTCGCCCAGGCGCGCCAGCGCCGAGACCAGGCGCAGCGCCACCTCCGTGCGCCGCGGCCCGGGCCGCAGGGCGTGGAGGTCCAGCCAGCGGCGGAAGCACGACGCCGCCACGTCGGGCGCGGCGCGCTCGAGGGCCAGCTCGCCCTCCGTCAGCAGCCCCTCCTCGCCCGCGACGCTCAGCACGGGCGCGCGCGCCAGGCGTTCGAGCGCCTCGACGTCGCCGCGCCGCGCACGCGCGGCGTCGAGGTCCGTCGCGGCCCCGGAGACCTGGCGAGCGAGCGCCGCACGCAGGTCGGTCGGCAGCTCGGTGGCCAGCAGCTCGACCACGCGCGCCGCCGGCCAGCGTAACGCCTCGCGCTCGAGATCGCCCACCGGCAGGGTCACGGGCACGTCCGCTCCGGCCTCGAGCACCGCCGCCAGACGCTCGGCCAGGCGACTCCAGGCGTGCGCCGCGCGGTCCTGCTCGGCCGCGCGCAGGAGCGTCTCGACCACGCCCCGCGGGTCGGTCTCCACGGGCCCCAGCAGCAGATCGGGAAGCCCGGGCGACAGCGGCGGGTCCTCGGCCCGCGAGCCGCTCGCCAGCCCCAGGCACGTCACGAGGACGCACGTCAGGGACAGCAGACGCGGCGGCGCGTGCCGGAAGGGGCCCATGCGCCGAGGCTACCAGCAAGCGCTCGCGCTGGGCTGGGGGCGCTCGGGCCACCGCGTCGCCCTGATGTAGGCAGACTACACGGCGTCCTCCGCGGCGGCCCTCCGCACCCCATCCAGCGCGGCGCTGGCTCGCGGGGCTGCTCGCGCCCTTTCTGGACCTCGGAGCCGCGGCAGGGACCGCATCCTGTCTCGACTGTCACAACACCCCGGACGGCGAACCAGGCGCCGTTCGCAAGCCCATCTGGGCGGCCTTCGGTTGGCCTTTGACAATGATCTGCGAGGCTCTCCGAACAGGCCCTAGTCGACGACGGCGCGGGCGGCCGCGCGCAATTGCTCGTTGCTCAGGCGGTCGAGCTGGGGCAGCACGCGCCGCGAGCGGTCGATCTCGGGGTAGAGGTCCGGCCGCGACCAGATGTGGCGCACGAGCAGGGCGAGCCCGTCCCGGTAGCCGGCGGCGTGGGCCTCGGGCTCGTGCTGCTCGGCCGGCAGCATCTCGACCATCTCGGCCAAGGCCAGATCGGGGTCCGGCGCATCGATCACGGAGGCCAGCTGGGCGCGGCGCTCGAGCACGGCCTCCATGCGCGCGCTCGACAGCCCCTCGCGCAGCAGCAGGCCGAGCGTGGCGGGCAGCCCGCGCCACAGGGGCAGGTGGCGCCGGATGTCGATCACGTGCCCGTTCTCGTGCGCGTGCAGCGTGCCCAGGCTCCCCCAGCGTCCCCCGGGCGTGCGCTCCACGTAGCGCGCGAGCAGCCGCGGCAGGAGCCCCCCGGTGTCGCCCAGCCCGAAGGGGCCGTCGGGCCCTTCGAGCGTCGGCACGGGCTGGCGGCGCGCGCCCTCGAGCAGCGCGGGGTCGCGGCGCAGCAGCGCGCGCGAGTCGTGCTCGGCGTCCAGGGCCGCGTCGGCGTCCAACCACAGCCCGTCGGGCAGGCAGGCGCCGGCCAGTCCGCCGCCCTGCGCGTCGAGATAGGAGCGGATCACCCGGTCGTAGCCCAGGGCGAAGTCGTGCGCGTGGCGCTGGCCCCGCGTGACGAGGGGCGCCGCCTCCAGCAGCACGCCCAGCGAGAGCAGGATGGCCTCGCAGGGTTGGTCGGCGCGCTGCCCCAGCACGAGGTAGCGGCCGTAGGAGCGGAAGTGCTTGACCAGCGGCGCCTGGCTCCGCGCGCGGTGGTCGAGCCACGCGCCGAGCAGCGCCACGCGTCGCAGGCCGATCTGCGGCGCGGCCAGGGCCGCGCTCTCCTCGGGCCTGAGGTGCCGGCGGGCGAGCTCGCCGACGCGTTGCAGCAGCGCGTCGATGGACAAGGACGCCTGCTTGCGGCAGCCGGCGCGGTAGCCGGCCTCGATCTCGCGGCGCAGCGCGGCCTCGAACTCCAGATGACCCAGCAGACGCGCGCGCAGGTCGGCGCCGCCCTCGTCGGCGAGCGGCTCCAGCACCTGGCGCGCGTCCTCGAGGGCGCCCACCCCGACCAGCGTCTGGGCGAACGCGAGACGCGCGGACGCGGGGGCCTTCAGGTCCGGCGCGGCCGCGGCGGCTGCCTGGAGCGCCCCCCAGCGCCCCCCGAGGAGATTGCCCGCAGCGTGACGAGACGTCTCCGGCAGCGCTGCCTCGAGCGCGCGCTCGAGCTCCTGGTAGCGACCGAGCCGCGCCAGGAGATGACGCGCGCGACGCTCGACGGGGACGGGGTTGGCGCCGGCGGCCAGCGCGCGCTCGAGCAGCGCCAGGGCCTCTGCATGCTCGCCGCGCGCCTCGGCGGCGTGACCCAGCAGCACGAGGGCCTCGGGGTTCTCGGGCGCCGCGAGCGCGGCCACGCGCGCCCAGAGCGCGGGCGGCACGGAGCTCTCCTCCTCGCGCAGCAGGTCGGCCAGCCGGCGAGCGAAGGCCTCGGAACGCGGCGCGCGCGCCAACGCCTCCAGCAGCGCCTCGCGTGCTTCCTCCACGCGGCCCAGGCGACGCAGCACCTCGCCCGCCAGCGCCCACGGCCGACCGTCCTCGGCCACCAGGGGCTGCACCTCGCGAGCACGCAGCACGGCCTCCTCCAGGCGACCCAGCTCCACCAGGCCGCGGGCCTCGAGCTGCAACGCCTCCAAACGCACGAAGTCGGAGGCGCCCGTGCGCGCGCGCGCGGCCGCGGCCACGGCCTGCGCGTGCTCCCCCAGCCGCAGGCACAGGCCGGCGTAGGCCAGCTGCAGCCACGGGTCGCGCGAGCGCCGCGCCACGAGGCGCAGCTCGCTGCGCGCGCTCGCGGCGCTCTCGGCCAGCATGCCCAGCAGGGCCAGGCGCAGGCCCGAGCGAGGCAGGGCCTCGACCTCGCGGCGCACCGGGCCCAGGCCCTCGAGCAGCGGCGCGACCTGCGCCAGCATCCAGGAACGCTCCGGCTCGGCCACGCTCAAGGGCCCCTCGGCACGCAAGCGCGACACGGCAGCGCCCAGCTGGTGCGCCCGCAGGAGGGCTCGCGCCTCCAGCACCGCCTGCGGCACGGGGGCCCCGCGACCCGACGGCGGCTCCCCCACAGCCCCCGGCAGCCCCGCCACCAGGGCGAGGCACAGCACACCGAGGCGCAGAGGGGTGGGCGTCATGGGCTCGCAGAGTACGGTCGGCCCGGCCCGCCGAGCCCCGCAGCAGCAGACGCACCCCCCAAGGCGCGATGGCGTACGGATTCGGCGGGAAAAGAGTTGCGTTCGCCCTTCGTCAGGTTAGTCTATTCGTCATGAAGAACATCCGCCTGACGAGTGTGCTTCGCCGCCACGGCTCCTGCCCCTCCGGACCCCGCTACGGAGCCCGCTCCGGAGCCCTCTCGCGCCCCGGCCGCGTCACCTTCCTCTGGGCCAAGGAACTCCCGTTCTGCGCCCTGCTGCTCGGCAGCATGCTGCTGGCGTGGCTCGCCTAGCAGCACATCCGCCCTGTCTGCCTGTCCGCGCTCCGCGCGAGAGCCCCAACCACCAGATCCAAGCACCAGATCCAACCACCAGATCCAACCACTAGGCCCGCCCGCAAGCCCCGCCCGCAGGCCCCGCCAGCAGGCCCCGCCCCAGACCCCACGCCGGAGTCCAACCCACGTCCCGCCCCGTTCCGACCCCCCTGCACGTGCCTCGTGGCGCCGCAGGCCCTGATGCCTCCCCCGTCGCCGCGGGTTCCGGCCTCCCTCTCCTGGGTGGCGGTCCCTGGGTGACGGCTCGATGCCCCCCTGGGCGTCGGCAGGGCCGCCGCCGGGGTACGGCACCCGCCGCGGATGCTGCAGGGGGGCGGATCTCTCGATCGCTGCTCCCGGGCCCTGCTTTCCCCGGTCCTGTTTCCCCGGCCCTGCTTCCAAGGCACTGCTTCCAAGGCACTGCTTCCAAGGCACTGCCTCCCGGCCATGTTGGCTAGGCATCTCGAACGAACAACGGCAAAAGTTAGCGCCCCGTACGGCCGATGGCT
>JANOFW010000509.1:0-2009 GCA_031413835.1 Planctomycetia bacterium | reverse complement strand
CCCACGCGGCGTAGGCTCCCTCGACGTGGGAGATCAGGAAATCGGCCGTGAGCGTCTCGACGTCCGTCACCAGCCGGTCGCGGGCGAAGTCGATCTTGCCGTGCTGCTTCTCGAGTGCTTCGTAGGCCTGCAGGGCCTTCTCGAAGTCCGGGTAGACCAGCGGGTCGTAGGGGATGACGTTGCCCTTCTCGTCCTTGAGCACCGTGACGATGTAGCCCTTGCCCGGCATGTTGGCGATCAGGAAGCGCGCGGCTTCCAAGCGCAGGGGGGCCTTGCCTGTCGTGAAGTGCGCGAGCACCTTCTCGAGCTCGGGGCGGTTGGCGCCCGCCTGCTTGAGCGCCTCCTCGACCTCGGCCTGGTCGGCCGGCACGAACCTCTCGGCCCGGGCCCGCCCCCCCGGCCCCCCGAACACCAACAGCAGGGCCGCCGCCCAGGTGAGCCGACGTGTTCTGCGCATGGGACCTCCCGCCGTGGCCGGGATGCTACCGGCTAGCCGTTCGCGTCGTCGTCCACCGGCGCAGGCAGGCCCGGCATCTGGATCTCGGGCAGCACGTTGCCGGCCAGCCCCTGGACGTCGCCGTGCAGCCCGAGCAGCGACCTCTTGGCCCTCTCGATCTGCTTGGCGCGCGTCGCCCAGATGCGCTGGAAGGCGTCGATCTCGCGCTGCAGGTCCTTCTCCATCTGGGCGAAGGGCTCGAGCAGGCCGTCCCAGCGCCGCTTGAAGTCGCCGCCGGTGAGGTAGTCGTAGAGCAGCGCCTCCTTCTCGGTGCGCCCCTGCTGCGAGCGGCGCTGGTCGGCCAGGTCGATCAGCCCCTTGCGCAGGACCTGCGCCATCCCCGGCGCCGCGGCATAGGTAGCCACCCAGACGCCCGCGAGCAGCGCCACGGGGCCAGCCCCGGGCGGCAGCACGTGGCTCACGAGGGCCGCGACGTCTGCCTTCATCGTGCGCTGGTCGTCCTTGAGCTTGGCCAGCCATTCGCCCACCCAGGCCTTGGTCTTCTTCGACTCCCAGAGGATCACGCCCGCCTCGGCCCCCCCCGGCCCCCTGACGTATTGTGCAACGTCCGCGCCACGCACGCCCTTGGCCACTGGCTCGATGCGATCGCCGGGGAACTCGCGCTTGAGCAGCTCCTCCAGCGAGGACTCCTGGGCCTCGCCCTGGATCTGCATCGAGCCCTGATCGACCTTGCGCTGCAGCTCGCCGATCGTGCGGCGCAGCCCGGCCTCCTTCTCGTCGCGCTCCTTGAACTTGAGCTCGTAGGCCTCGTAGGCGGCCTTCTGCTCCTCGGCCCTCAGGCGCGCCCGGTCGTCATCCACCCGTCGAGCGATCGTCAGGTCGAGGGCCTTCTTCTCCGCCTCCAGGGCCTCGCGTTGCTTGCGCAATGCAAGTTCTTTCTCCTGAGCGGCATCCCGCTCGGCCCGTACGCCCTTGAGCTGGTCCTGCAGCAAGGCCACTTCGCGCCCTGCCGTGGCCTTCCCCTTGGCCTCGGCCTCCCGCTCCTTCGCCTGGAAGCCGACCAGCAGCTCGGCCTGGACCTTCTCCCGCAGCCCGGCCGCCAGGGCCTGCTCGATCTCGACCGGCTTGCCGCAGTGGGGACAGCGGATGACGTCGCTCATGGCGCAACCTCTCCGGAGGGAGGGGCACCGTACTCCCGCCGAAGGACACGCCCGCCGTCAGGCGCCCCCCGTACCCCCACCGCCCAGCCCGTAGATGGCGGTCGTTCCCTTGCCCCCGGCCAGAGGGCGAAACTGGCGCTCCCCGGGGTCGTAGGCGAAGAGCTCGGCCGTCTCGATCTTCAGGAACCAGGCGTGCAGGCGCAGGCGGCCCGCGGCCAGCCGCTGGGCCACGGCCGGGTAGAGGCGCAGCGTGTCGAGCCCGCAGAGCACGTTCTCCTCGGCCGCTGCGTTGGCGAGGGCCACCGGATCGGTCAAGTGCCCGTAGTGCTTGCGCAGCACCTCGCGCACGGGAGCCGCCACCTCGAGCCAGCGCGCCAGGTGGCCCATCGTGG
>JANOFW010000508.1:0-9179 GCA_031413835.1 Planctomycetia bacterium | reverse complement strand
AGAAGACCGTCGCCTACGACGAGAACGCCATCCAGACCCTCGATCCGCTGGCGCACATCCGCCTGCGCACGGGCATGTACATCGGGCGCCTGGGCGACGGCAGCCACGCCGAGGACGGCATCTACGTGATGTTGAAGGAGGTCGTCGACAACTCGGTGGACGAGTTCATCATGGGCGAGGGCAAGGTCATCGAGATCACGCGCGACGGCCCCTCCATCGAGGTGCGCGACCATGGCCGCGGCATCCCGCTCGGCAAGGTCCTCGACTGCGTCAGCAAGATCAACACCGGCGGCAAGTTCAACGACGAGGTCTTCCAGTTCTCGGTGGGGCTCAACGGCGTGGGCACCAAGGCCGTCAACGCGCTCTCGAGCGAGTTCGAGGTCTGCTCCTGGCGCGAAGGGAAGTTCCGCCTGGCGCGCTTCGCCCGCGGCAAGCTCCAGAAGGACGAGCAAGGCAAGGATCTCGAGAGCCCCCATGGCACGCAGGTGCGCTTCACGCCGGACCCGGAGATCTTCGGCAGCTACGAGTGGAGCGAGGAGTTCATCGCCGCCCGCCTGAGGTACTACGCACACCTCAACTCCGGCCTCACGCTGCGCTTCAAGGGCGAGAGCTTCAAGAGCAAGGAGGGCCTCAAGGACCTGATCGCCAGCGAGCTCGGCGAGGCGCGCCAGGAGTACGAGACGGCGCACGCCCGGGTGGACAGGCTCGAGATCGCGTTCACGCACGTGAACGTCTACGGCGAGAACGTGCTCTCGTTCGTCAACGGGCAGCACACCAAGGACGGCGGCACGCACCTGAGCGCGTTCCGCGAGGGGCTGGTGAAGGGCATCAACGAGTTCGCCAAGGCGTCGTTCGCGGGCGAGGACGTGCGCGACGGCCTGCTGGCCGCCGTCGCCGTCAAGATCCAGGACCCGGTCTTCGAGAGCCAGACCAAGAACAAGCTCGGCAGCACCGACATCCGCGCCTGGATCCTGCAAGAGGTGCGCAACGCGGTCCTGGTCTGGCTCCACAAGCACCCCGAGCCGGCCGCCAAGCTGCTGGAGAAGATCAAGAACAACGAGCGCGTGCGCAAGGAGCTGAGCGCCATCAAGAAGGACGTGCGCGAGCGCGAGCGCGCCACGGCCATCCGCATCCCCAAGCTCACCGACTGCCGCGCGCACCTCAGCGACGCCTCCGGCAGCGCCTCCAAGAGCGGCGACCGCGAGCGGAGCACGCTGTTCCTGACCGAGGGCGACTCGGCCGGCGGCGGCATGGTGCCGGCCCGCGACGTGGATACGCAAGCCATCTTCTGCCTGCGGGGCAAGCCCTTGAACGTCCACGGCCTCGAGCGCGACGCGGTCTACAAGAACGAAGAACTCTACAACATCATGCGCGCCCTGGGCATCGAGAACGGGCTGGAGGGCCTGCGCTACGGGCGCGTGGTGATCGCCACCGACGCCGACGTGGACGGCATGCACATCCGCAACCTGCTGCTCACCTACTTCCTGCGCTACTTCGAGGAGCTGGTGACGCGCGGCCACCTGTTCATCCTCGAGACGCCGCTCTTCCGCGTGCGCACCAAGCAGGAGACGCGCTACTGCTACAGCGCCGCCGAGCGCGACCAGGCGCTGGCCGCCTTGAAGAACCCCGAGATCACGCGCTTCAAGGGCCTGGGCGAGATCAGCCCCAAGGAGTTCGTCCAGTTCATCGGCCCCGACATCCGCCTGGTCCCCGTGACCACGCGCAGCGTGGGCGAGGTGGACAAGTGCCTCGACTTCTACATGGGCAAGAACACGCCCGAGCGCCGCGCGTTCATCGAGAAGCACCTCATCGTGGACGTGACCTAGCCCGTGACCAGCCTCGAACCCCTGATGCGCCAGAATTTCCTCGAGTACGCCTCGTACGTGATCGTCGATCGCGCGATCCCCGACCTGCGCGACGGCCTGAAGCCCGTGCAGCGCCGCATCCTGGCCACGCTCAAGAACCTGGACGACGGCAAGCTCCACAAGGTAGCCGGCGTCATCGGCGACACGATGAAGCTCCACCCCCACGGCGACGCCTCCATCGGCGACGCGCTCGTGGTGCTGGCCAACAAGGAGTACTTCATCGAGCGGCAGGGCAACTTCGGCAGCCCGATCACCGGCCACCCGGCAGCCGCGGCCCGCTACATCGAGTGCCGCCTCACGCCGCTGGCTCGCGAGACGCTCTTCAACGACGAGCTGACCGAGAAGGTGCCCTCCTACGACGGCCGCCGCGACGAGCCCGTCGCGCTCCCGGCCAAGCTGCCCGTGGCCCTGCTGCTGGGCGCCGAAGGCATTGCCGTGGGCTTGGCCACGCGCATCCTGCCCCACAACCTCGCGGAGCTGCTCGAAGCCCAGATCCAGCTGCTGCGCAAGAAGCACGTCACGCTGGTGCCGGACTTCCCGAGCGGCGGCCTGGCCGACGTGAGCGACTACCAGGACGGTCGCGGCAAGGTCAAGGTGCGCGCGCGCCTGGAGACGCCCGACGACAAGACCATCGTGGTCCGGGAGGTCGCCTACGGCACGACCACCGAGAGCCTGATCGCCTCCATCGAGGCCGCCGCGCAGAAGGGCAAGATCAAGCTGCAGTCGATCCAGGACCTGACTACCGACAAGGTCGAGATCAGGATCGAGCTGCCCCGCGGCGTGCACGCCGAGGAGACCGTGCCCCAGCTCTACGCCTGGACCGACTGCGAGATTGCCATCCAGAGCAGCCTGATCCTCATCCAGGACCGCCGTCCGGTCGAGACCACGGTCACGGACGTGCTCGCCGCCTGCACGGCGCGCCTGAAGGAGATCCTCAAGGCCGAGCTCGAGCACGAGCTGGCGCGCCTGACCGATCGCCAGCACTGGCTGACCCTCGAGCGCGTCTTCATCGAGAACCGGGTCTACAAGAAGATCGAGAGCGCCAAGACGCAGGAGGCCGTGACGCGGGCCGTGTGGGACGGCATGGAGCCCTTCAAGAAGCAGTTCGTGCGCGCCATGGTGGACGCCGACGTCGAGCGCCTGCTCGAGATCCGCATCCGCCGCATCTCGGCCTACGACATCGCCAAGAACCAGGCGGAGGTCGAGGGCATCGTGGCCTCGATCGGCGCCGCCGAGAAGAAGCTCGGCAACCTGGTCAAGACCAGCGTGGCCTGGCTGGAGGACCTCCTCGACCGCTACGGCAAGGACTGGCCGCGGCGCACCGAGCTCTCCACCTTCGAGGCCGTGGACAAGCGCGCCGTGGCGCGCGAGAACCTGCGCCTGGCCTACGACCCGGAGTCGGGCTTCTTCGGCACGGCAGTGCGCGGCGAGGACTTCCCGCTCACGGTCAGCGAGTTCGCGCGCATCCTGATCGTCAGCAAGGACGGCTCCTACCGCATCGTCGAGCCCCCCGACAAGCTGCTCGTGCCCGGCAAGGCGCTCTGGATCAGCGTCTTCGATCCCGCGGTGGGCCAGCGCTTCACCGTGGTCTACCGCGACAAGGAGAAGCGCTGCTTCGGCAAGCGCGTACACATCCAGGCCTTCATCAAGGGCAAGGAGTACGCCCTCGTCCCGGGGGGCGAGGGTGCCGTGGACCTGCTGCTCACCGACGAGAAGCCCGGCCGCATCCACCTCGCCTTCGCGCCCGCCAAGTACCAGCGCGTCACCGAGGCCGAGTTCGACCTCGACACCCTCGAGCCCACCTCGGTCGGCGCCCGCGGCGTGCGCCTGGCTCCCAAGCCGGTCCGGAGCATCAAGCGCCTGAAGGACGAGTCACCCAGCGCCTCCTGAGCCGGACTCGCGTATCGTCTTGGCGATGGACCCCGACGCGCCCGCGCCCACCAGCACCTTCAACGATGTGAAGCCGCTCGGCTTGCCGGTGGGCAGCGTGCGCGCGCTGCTGGCGCTCGCCGTCACGGCGCGCCTGGTCCTCGACCTGAAGGACCTCGGGACCGCCGCCTCCTGGCTGGTTGCCGCCGCCTTGATCCACGCCGTGGCCTACTTCAGCGCGCGCTCCTCGCGAGGCTCGGGGGGCGCGGGGGGCGGAGCGAGGCGCGCGCCCCTGGGGCTGCCGAGCGGCACGGTGCGCTTGGTGCTGCTCGCAGGCCTGTGCGCCGCGGCCTGGCTCTACCTGCGCGACCACGAGCTGGCGTCCGAGCGCCTGCCCGTGCTCTGGGTGCTCGGAGGCTTCGCCGTGGGCGTGGTCGCGCGCGTCGTCTACGCGCGCCTCAGGCTCCCGCAAGACTCCAGCACCCCACGCATCTACCACCTGCAGGCCCTGATCACCGTAGGCGCCGCCGCGGGCCTCGTCGCGCTCGGCGTCAACCGCTCGCTCACGGCCCCCGACTGGGTCGAGCCGCTCCTCGCCGCCTTCACGACCTACTACGCCGCCGTGCGCTAGGCACGCGGGCCGACGAGGCTCAAGCGCACGCCGTCGAGGGTGCGGGCGAGCAAACGTAGGAAGGCCTGGCCGATGCAGGTCACGCCGAGCATCTCGCACAGCTCCTCGAGCATCAGGATCGGGTGCGTGATGTCGTACTTGTCCAGGCTCCAAGCCTCGGCCGTCTCCTTGGCCCAGGGCTCGAAGCCGTCGCGCCCTTCGAGGTAGTCGAGCCCCTGGGCGAAGGCCATCAGCAGACCACCGGCAAGGAACCACTTCAGCAGCCCGCGGCGCTGCAGGCCGGGGCCCACCAGCGCGAGCCCGACCACGCCCACCAGCAGGTAGACCGGCAGGATGTAGTGCTGCCAGCCGTAGCTCGGCTCGGCGTCCTCGCCGGCATTCATGTTGGCGAAGATCGTGCCCAGCCGCTCGTGCAGCTCGGTGGCGTCGTCGAGCCCCAGGAAGATGAAGAAGAAGCCCACCAGCAGGCAGCCCGCGCGCAAGCTCGGCTCGCCGCCGCGGCGCCGCACGGCCCAGGCCGCCAGCAGGCCCGCCAGGCCCACCAGCACGAACTGCGTGGCGGAGAACCAGGTGGGGATGCTCTGTTCGTCGGCGGTGTTGCACAGCTCCTGGGCCGGCGTGGAGTCGATGACCTCCTGCCAGTTCACGAGCACGTCGGCCAGGGCGAGCAGCACGATCATGCCGACCGTGATCCAGAGCACGCGCCGAGCGAGCCGCGAGAGGTCCACGGGCGGACCGTCGAAGAGCAAGGGGGGCGGGGGGGAACCAGTGCTCATCGGACCTCCTCGACGTACTTCGTGTTGGCTCGCGCGCGACTCGGGCTCACGCCCGGCGTGGCCGTGCCGGCGCCGGACATGGGGACGGACGTGGCGCCGCGGCGCGTGAAGCGGCCGGCCGCGCGGCTGGCCCAGTGCTCCAGGCCCGTGTCCGGCCCGCCCCAGATCGGCACGCGCCGCGCGACGCTGGTGACCGCGTCGTGCAGCAGGAAGCGCGCCAGGGGATCCTTGTCGGAGACCCCCGAGGCCACCAGTTGGAGCGGGTAGGCGAGGTTGCCCACGTAGGGCAGCGCTCCCACGCCCAGCGCTACCCAGGGGCGGGGACGGCCCCGCAGCGTGGCCTGCACCAGGCGACCCAGCGTGTAAAGCGTGCGCACGAGCGCACCGCCGCCGACGACCAGCGCCACCGTCGAGGCCGCGCTGGTCACGCCCGCCAGCAGCAACAGCGGGCCGATGACGTACTGCAGGACCTTGGCGAAGGGCTTGAGCATCAGGTGCATGACGCAGTCGGTCACGTAGG
The DNA here is from genome assembly GCA_031413835.1 of Planctomycetia bacterium. Classification (GTDB taxonomy): domain Bacteria; phylum Planctomycetota; class PLA2; order PLA2; family JAEUHO01; genus CAXQZU01. The sequence goes on along the minus strand of JANOFW010000508.1, from coordinate 3,518 downwards.
CCGCGGTCTCGGTATGCGACATGCCGAGCCGCAGCTCGGCTGCCTGCTCCGAGGTGAGGAAGCGGCGCTCGGTCCAGGCGCGCACGCGCCGGCTCGCGAAGCGGCGCCCGAGCAGGCTGCGATAGCGCTGCGAGCTGAAGAGCCGTCCCGCGCCGCGCAGCAGCCGGCCCCAGCGCAAGCCCACGACGGCGCGCGCGAGGCCCGCGACGGCCCGCGCCAGCGCGCTCGCGGCGCGTCGCAGCGCCACGCCCGCCATGTGACGCCCCCAGGCCCCCGGGCGTCCCAGGAAGTGCTGCGCCTCCTCGCGCGTGATGTGGCCGGCCATCCAGGCCGAGCGCACGCCGCGTTCGAGCCGCCCGAGGGCGTGCCAGCGGCTCTGGCGCTCCTCTAGGCGCGCGACGTGTACCAGCAGCTGCTCCGAGGCGCCGGGCCCCAGGGTGCTCTCGATCCGACCACGCTCCTGACCCAGGTAGCGACGCAGGCGCGCGATGTCCACGTCGTCGAAGAGCGGGCGGCGACGCTCGCCGGCGCGCCGCAGGTAGAAGCCCACTTCGACGCATGGATCGGCGGCGAACAGGGCCGGCACGCCGCTCTCGAGGTCGATCCAGACCCAGGACGGCCCGTGCCGCGGGCGCTCCTCGGGCCTCCTCTCTTCCAGGAGGAAGTTCGCCCAGGCCACGGGGTTGCCGTAGCCCGCCTGCCACAGGAGGCCCTCGAAGCCCGCCTCGCGCAGGTGCCGCTGGAGCCTAGGGAGGATCTCGCCGGCGAGCTCGGCCGCGGCGTCAGGCCCCGTCCGGGCGAAGGGCCCCGCGAGAGGAGCGTGGCGCCCGCGGATGCGCTCCATGACGAGCTCGAAGGCGCGCGCTTCCTCGTTCCAGCGCGCACCGTCGGTGCGCGGCAGGCGCAGTCGGTCGCCGAACCAGAGCGGCACGAGGCGCGCAAGCAGCGCGCGTCGCTCGAGCGCGGCCCCCACCGCGTCCTCGCACCAGGCGTAGGGGTTCTTGGCCCCCTCGAGCACGTAGAAGACGAGCCGGCTGGCGAGGTCGGGCAGGAAGACCTTGCGCGCCACCTCACGACCGAGGAGGTCCCTCTGCGCCCAGACAAGCGCCGAGCGGCCACGGCCGAGCAGGTGGAGGGGGGCAAGCGTGGTGCTCACGAGGCTCCGGTGCCGCCACGTAGGGCAGGTCCGATCCCTATCGGCCTTCCATCGGACCGATGGACCCTCCGGGCGACGCAGCCGGGACCTTCCGGGGGGGCCGGGGGGCCGCCCCCCGCGCCCCCCCACGCTACATTCCTCGGGTGCTGGCTGCCGCCGTCATCATCGTGAGCCTCTTCGCCGCCCCCGACGGGGATCCGCAGGAGCAGGTACGACGAATCGCCGAACGCGAGGGCCTGCAGACTTCGCTCGCCTTCGACCCCAAGGAGTCGGCCTCCCGGCCGGCGGAAGGCGCCACGCGCGTGCCGCCCGGCCGCACGTCGGAAGGGCGCCCGCGGGCCGCACCGCGGCGCGAGCCGCGCGAGACCCGCGGCTCCGGCTCCTCCGGCGCCCCGTGGGCGAAGACGTTGATCTTCCTCCTGGGCGCGGCCCTGCTCGTCGCCCTGATCGTGGGCGTCGTGGTGGCGTTGCGGCGCCCGCCCGCAGGCAGCACGGCGAGCGGGACGGCCCCGCCGCCGACCGAGCCCGCGGCCGGGCTGCCGCTGGCCGCCCTGGGTCCGGCCGAGGCACTGGCGGCCGAAGGACGCTTCGCGGAAGCGGTGCACCGGCTGCTGATCGATGCTCTCGCCTTCCTCGCCGCGCGCGCCTCGCACAGCATCCCGCGCTCCTGGACCAGCCGCGAGATCCTGGGGGCGCTCAGGCTGCTGCCCGCCGCGCGCGAGGCGCTGCGCGAGCTGGTGGACGCGGTGGAGATCAGCCGCTTCGGGGGCCGACCGGTGGGCGAGGCCGACTGGCGCCGCGCGCACGCCGCCTTCACCGGCCTCGCGCCGAAGCAAGACGCTGCCGGCCACGCTGCAGGCCGCGCGTGAGCGGCGGACGCACAAGGCGCACGCGCTTCGCACTGGGGCTGGGCGTGGCGCTGGCCTCGCTGGCGCTCTTCTTCGTGCTGCTGCTCGTGGGCCTCAACCCGGAGCCGACCACCTCGCTGGGCGCGGACGGCTACAGCGTCTCGGGGCTGGGGCACAGCGGCTTGCTCGCGCTGCTCGAGGAGCGGGGCGTGCCGGTGCTCTCCAGCCGCTGGGACTCGGCCGCTCGCGCGCGCGAAGGCACAAGCCTCGTGATCGCCGAGCCCGACCCCGACCTCACGCGCGTCGCCGGACGAAAACCGCTCGAGGACATGGTTCGGGAGGCCCGACGCGTGCTGCTCGTCGCGCCCAAGCGCCTGCCCGGCCCCGCGGCCCCGGAGCGTCCGCGCTGGATGCAAGGGCAGACCCCGCTCGCGATCGACGAGGTGGAGCGGGTCTTCGAGGACTGGGATCTCCAGCTCACGCGCCCTGCCGCGGGCGTGGAGGCGCTCGACTGGCAGGCCGACGAGCGCTGGCCCACGCCCACGCTGGTCGATCCTCCGCAGCTCTTCGAGCCCTACGAGTCGCTGGTGCCGCTGATCAGCACCTCGGCCGGCGTGTTGCTCGGACGGCTGGAGATGCCGCGCCAGGACCATGTCCTGCTGGTGCTCTCCGACCCCGACATCCTTGCCAACCACGGCCTCGTGCTGGGCGAGAACGCCGCGCTGGCCCTGGCGCTGATCGAGGAATTGCGCGGCGGCCAGGGCGGGGTGGTGCTCGACGAGACCTGGCACGGCCACCTGGCGTCGAACAGCGCGGCCCGCCTGCTGCTGCGCCCGCCGCTGGGCTACGTGACGGCGTCGCTGGCGCTGCTGGCGCTGCTGGCCCTGTGGGCCGGGGCGGTGCGCTTCGGGGGCGCGCGCCCCCCCGCCCCCCTGCTCAAGCCCGGCAAGGCCTTCCTGGTCGAGAACACCGCCGACCTGCTGCGCGCCGGCGGGCACAGCGACCACGTGCTGCGCCGCTACTTCGAGGCCGCGGAGCGCGAGACCTCCGAGCGGCTCCACGCCGCGCGCGCCGAGCCGCGCGCCGCCCGCGAGGCGGTCGAAGCCCTGGCCCACGCGCGCGGCCTCCCCGGCCCGCGGGCGCTCCACGACGAGGTCGAGCGCGCGGCCGAAGCGGGCCGCAACGATGCGCGCGCGATCGTGGCCGCCGGGGAACGCATCCACCGCTGGAAAGAGGAGCTGACGCATGGACGTCGTCGAGGTTCGTGATCGGGCGCGCGCGTTGCGCGAGCAGTGCGCGCGCGTGGTCGTGGGGCAGGGTCGCGTGATCGACCTGATGCTCGTGGCCCTGCTGGCCGACGGGCACGTGCTGCTCGAAGGCGTGCCGGGCACGGCCAAGACGCTGCTCGCGCGTGTCTTCGCGGCCGGCTTGAGCCTCAAGTGGCGGCGCATCCAGTTCACGCCCGACCTGATGCCCGGCGACGTGCTGGGCACGAACCTGTTCGACTTCAACGC
>JANOFW010000507.1:0-5284 GCA_031413835.1 Planctomycetia bacterium | reverse complement strand
GCTTCGATGACCCGCAACAGGGTTGTCGCCGTGCTCCCTGCCGTCGCGCTCACTCGCTCTCGGTCGAGCGCCGCAGCGTGCACTCCACCGGCCGGGCCCCGGGCCGGGTCGTGAAGGTCAGCGGCTCGTGGCCTGCCAGCGTGACCTGAACCTCGATGGGCAAGCTGCTCGGATCCGGGGCGGCCTCGCCCTCGGGCACGCGTACCGCCCGGCAGCGGGCGTCGAACGTGGCGCCCGAGTCGAGGGCGAGGCGGCCCTCCGACGTCCAGATGCAGGCGGCCACCTGCGCCAGCGGCACGCTGACGGCCACATAGCACGTGGGGTGGGGAACGCGCACCTCGTTGCTGGTCACAAAGGCCGTCACGGACGTCCGACCTTCGAAGCGCAGCTCGCCCGTCCACGATGACGAGCGAGCGCGCGACGACTCCGAGGAGGAGCCTAGCTCAAAGCCCGCTTCGGTGGCCTCGATGGGGCTGACCCCGCCGCTGCCGCCCCCACAACCGCAGCCGCAAGCGAAGATCGAGGCCAAGTCACCGCGGTGCAACATCCGCTCCACCAGCCACGCCGGGTGCGCGTTTCGGCCGCAGCTCGACACTCCGAACACGCACAGCTCTCCTGCGAGGACCGGCGCACCGGCCTGGTCCACGACGCGCACAAGCACCGGGACCCGGCGCGGCATGGGCACGGCGACCGACACCAGGGTGAGCGCGCCGGCCACGGCAAACTCCGGCGGATCCTCCCCGGTCGGGCGCAAGTCGGGGGAGAAGAGTCGGTAGCGGCCCTCGGGCAGCCCGCTCCACTCGACGCGGCCCTGCGTCACCTCCGCCTCGGCCTGCAGCTGGTCGCCGGCCCTCCAGTGCTCGTTCGCGGGAGCGGCGAGGCGCCAGAGCTCAAGGTCGATCTCCGGGGGGCGCGACGCCCGCCTCGTCGGTCACCGAGACGATCAGCCTGCACGTGCCGGTCTCCAGAGGATCGGGAGGCGGGCAGGTCACGCACTCGAGTTCCTCGAGCAACTCGTCGGACTCGGCCATGTCGTTAGACCGCGCGTCGGCCGCCACGTCGTCCGGCGGCAGCTCTTCGTCCGCCACGACCCCGACCCGTGCGGCCCCCTGGAGCGTCAAGGTCTGGCCCTCCTCCGCGGGAGCGTTGACCCGGTCCGTGGCGCCGGCGATCTCGTCCGCCACCGTCGAGACCTTGCCCCCCGCGCCCCCCTGGGTCCACAGGCCGGCCGTGGCCAGAAGCCCGATCGGCACTACGACGAGCCAGCGCAGCATGCTGCGATGAACGGTCGCGCGCGCCGGGAGTTCGGAGTGGAACCTCTGCGCGACGAGGCCCATCCAACCGAGGTACGCTTGCCGGGGTGCTGTCGGCGGAGGGTAGCGTCATGGTTGCGAGCGGAAGAGCGTGGTGGGGCGGTTGGCTGCTGGTGCTGCTCGGGTTCGTGGGGTTGGGGGGGGCCGGGGGGCCGTCGGCGGGGGCCGAAGAGCCAGCACCGGCGTCCTTGGTGGACTGGCTCAAGGAGCGCCGGGAGGACGCCAGCTTCGAGGCGCGCGCGCGCCTGTACCGCGAGCGCGTGGGTCCAGAGGCCTACACCGGCAGCAGCGAGCAGAACAGCCGGCTGCTGCAGGTGCTGCGCGGCGGAGGGCTCAAGCCTGCCCCGCGGGAAGCCCCCCGGCCCCCCGGCGTGCCTGAGGTGCGCCGCCAGGTCGAGGTGGGTGGGCTCAAGGTGCTCTACGACCTCTCCACCCTCGTGCTCCAGCTCGAGCTCCCCGAGGACGTGCGCTTCGAGGGAGATGGCTGGCAGGTGCGAACCCCCAAGCCGGAGCGGGTCGAGGACGCCGCGATCTTCCCCCGACTGCCCGTCGAACAGCTGGGCTTCGTCTCGGCGGCCGTGCTGGCACAGAAGGCCAAGCAGTTCGACGACGGGCTCTACGCGGCGGTGGAACTGGCCGTGCAGGCCGGCCCGCAGGGCAAGGGGGCCCTGCTGCAGAGGCTGCGCGAGCGGCTGAACGCCGCCGGAGCGCGCGACGAGGCCGCGCAGGTGGTCGAGGCGGCCGCGCGCCTGGGAGCCGTGGACGGTCCGGGCGTGCAGGGGATCGAACGCGAGGTGCGCACCCGGCTGGCAAAGTTCCAGGCCACCGCGGAGCGCTCCAAGCCGCTGGGCTTCTACACCTGGAGCAAGGCTCTCGCGCGCATCTTCCAGCAGGACCGCATGCTCCAGAGCCCCCTCCACGAGCCGGGCCTGCTCCTCGGAGCGCTGCGCGCGGACCCGCTGGCCCAGGAGGCCTACCGGCGCTTGCTGGGCCTCTACGAGGGGCTCACGAACCCCTACGTCGGGAGCGACTTGCGCCCGTGGCTCGATGCGCCTTCCTCCGCGCTCCCTGCCGGGGGCGTCTACCTGCTGCCGCCCTCGCGCGCCCACGAGACCGACCTGGCCAAGCTCCTCTGGGGGGCCAGCGGCGTTCCGGAAGGCGCCAACCTGTTCGACGAGCTGATCCGCGCCGTGCGGGCTGGAACGGTCTCGCTCGAGCCCTCGGCCAGCTCCGGCTGGTACGACCGACAGACCTGGGCGCTCGAGCCGCTGCTGCGGCCTGAGCTCACGCCGGAGGCGCGTCACCTCGACCTCGGGCCGCGCTACCGCGACCACCTGGCGAAGCTCTTCAAGGGCCTGCTGGCGCTGACGCGCGAGACGCACGTCAAGCAGTTGGAGGGCCCATCGATCACCAGTCCGGCCCCACCCCGACGCTGGCCCATCCACGTGCGCCTGCCCTTCACCCTCGAGCCGCTGCCCACGCACTACGAGCGGCGGGCGGAGGCCTACGCCTTCGTGCGCGGGGTCCTGACCAAGCACCTGGGCCCGGACGGGCTGGCGAGCCTCAAGCGCCTCACGGCTGAAGGGCCCGTGGCCCTCGGGCTCGCGGCCGAGCTCGAGCAGATGGAGAGCCTGATGCGCGGCGCGGCCGAGACCTCACGCGCCGAGCTGGGCCTGCCGCCGGGCACTGAGGCCGCCGCGACGGCTGCGCTCGAGAGCTGGACGCGCTGGCGCGCCGGGCTCGCCACCGATCCCGATCTGGCGCGCGATGCACGCATGATGGTGCCGGTCTTCTACGACCTCGAGCGCAGGAAGACCAAGGTCTGGGTCTTCCTGGGCTGGACCCGTCAAGCGCTGGAGGCCGCGATCAAGACCCCGCCCCAGCTGCTGGAGAGCACGCCCCTGGTGGCACTTCCCACCTGGGACGGCAACGTCTTCTTCCACGTCGAGGCGGGCGAGATCCACGCGCCGGTGGTGGCCGAGGTCTACGTCACGCAGCTGCTCGACCGCGCCGAGTTCCGCGCCCATTGCGACCGCTTCAAGACGCGCTCCGCGATCCTCACGAACCTGCGCTGAACGCCCAGGTCGAGTACGGGGGGGAGCTCAGCGCGCGGCGGCCTTGAGCGCCTCGGCGAGGCCGGGGATGCGGTCGGCGCCGGCGGGGACGGTCAGTGTCGAGCCCTTGAGGTCCTCGCCGAGGGGCTCGGCGCGGCCGCCGAGATGGCTGGCGAGGAAGGCCTCTTCGATGGCGAAGAAGGAGATCCGGTTGGGGGGGCGCGCGAAGCCGTGGCCCTCGTCGGGGTAGAGCACGTAGGTGACCGGGATCTTCTTGTCGTTCATGGCCTTGACGATCTGGTCGGCCTCGGCCTGCTTGACGCGCGGATCGTTGGCGCCCTGGCCAATCAGCAGCGGGCGCTGGATCTTGGCCACGTGCGTGAGCGGCGAGCGCTCGAGCAGGAACTTCTTGCCCTCCTCCGTCGTGTGGTCGCCCACGCGCTTCTTCATCATGTCGAGGGTCGGCTTCCAGTAGGGGGGCACGCTCTCGAGCAGCGTGACCAGGCTCGAGGGGCCCACCACGTCCACGGCGCAGGCGAAGACCTCGGGCGTGAAGGTCAGGCCCACGAGCGCCGCGTAGCCGCCGTAGGAGCCGCCGGCGATGGCCACCTTGCTGCGGTCGGCGATGCCCTCCTTGACGGCCCAGTCGACGGCGTCGAGCAGGTCGTCGTGCATCTTGGCGGCCCACTCGCCGTTGGCGGCGACCAGGAACTTCTTGCCGAAGCCCGTCGAGCCGCGGTAGTTCACCGAGAGCACGGCGTAGCCGCGGTTGGCGAGCCACTGGTGGGTGGGGTTGTACCCCCAACCGTCACGAGCCCAGGGGCCGCCGTGCACGTCGAGCACCAGCGGCACGGGCTTGCCGGGACGACCGCTGCCGGTCGGATCGCAGGCCTTGGGCAGCGAGAGGTAGGAGACGAGCGCGAGGCCGTCGCGGCTCGTGATCACCACCGGGTGCATCGGGACCAGCGGCAAGCCGTCCAAGTCCTTGCGGTTGCTGAAGAGGTAGGTGGCCTTCTTCGTGGCGCGCTCGTAGAGGAAGTAGCGGCTCGCGCCGTCGTCCTTCAGGAACGCCACGCTCCACAGGTCGTCCTTCTGGGTGCGGCTGGTGATGGTGAGCTCGCCCGGATCGACGGCCTTGAGGGCGTCGAGGTCGGGCTGGACCGCGGGATCGAGCACCTGCCAGCGCGTTCGGTCGTAGGTGAAGGAGGCGGCCTCGAGCTTGCCCGTCGCCGGGTGGGTCATCAGCCCGCCCACGTCGGCCTTGGCGTCCTCGGCCAAGAGCGTCGTGGCGCCGGTGGCGAGGTCCATCGTGAACAGGGCCGCCGTGTCGCGGCCGCGGGAGTCGCGGGCGTAGAGGATCGTTCCGCTCTGGTCGAAGCCCATGGGGCCGGTCGTGGAGGCGTCTTCGTGATCGACCTCGAGCCAGGGCTCGAAGGTGCCGGCCTCGCTGCGCTTGAAGTAGCTGACGCCGCCGTCGGGTCGCACCCGGCCGGCGAAGCGCACCCGGAACTGGGCGTCGGTGCCGAAGCCCGAGTAGCCCTCGTTCTTCTGTAGCAACGTGCGCACGCCCGTGGCGATGTTCACGCGGTAGAGGTCGTGGAAGCGCTTGTCGCGGTCGTTCAAGCCCACCAGGATCTCGCTGGGGAACTCGGGGCTCGACTCCTCGATGCGCCCCTGCGCGCCGGGGAGCGGCGTCAAGTCGCGCACGGCCAGCGTCACGAGGTCGAGCGCGTAGACGCGCCAGTTCTCGTCGCCGCCCTTGTCCTGGCGGTAGACGACGTGGCGGTTGTCGTAGGCCCACGAGTACTGCGAGATGCCGCGCCCGGTGTCGCGCGTGACGGCGCGCGCCGCCGCCAGGTCGCCGATCGGCGCCACCCACAGGTTCATCACCCCGTCCACGGGCGCCAGCCACGAGAG
>JANOFW010000506.1:0-4508 GCA_031413835.1 Planctomycetia bacterium | reverse complement strand
CCCGGCCGCAGGCGTCGCGCTTCGAGCCGCCCCCGCGTGGGGCGCCAAGGGCGGAACCGGCGTCTCGGGGGCGGCGCTGGCGTGCTCGCGCGCCCTCGAGCGTGAGGGCGGGGAGGCGGGAGCGGACTTCTCGGCGGCCGGCTTGGAGCGGGTCGTGCGCTTGCTTGCCGCCTTCTTGGGCGCCGCCTTCTCGGAGGCGGCCTTCTCGGAGGCGGCTCGCTCGGAGGCCGCCTTCTTGGGCACGGATTTGGGGGAAGCCGCCTTGGCGGAAGCCCTGGCGCGGACCGGTTTGGCGCGCCCGGCGGCTTCGTCGGAGTTCTGCTTGCGGGAAGGGGCCATGGGGCTCCGGGGTGGGGCTCAGGATGCGCGCGGCGCGCGAGAGGAGGGGTACACGGGTCAGGCGGGCGTGGGCTGGGCCAGCGCCTCGCGGATCTGGAGATCGAGCTCAGCGGGCGAGACGTCGTTGCGAATCGTGCGCGTGGCTCGCGCGCGCTTGGCGAGCGCGCTCTCCTGGGCCCCCTCCCAACGTGCGAGGGCCTCCGGCGAGAGGCCCCGCGCCTGGGCGCGCTGGCGGCGCAGCGCCTCCGGCACCTCGATGTACCACAGTTCGTCGCACAGCGCGTCGAGGTGCGCCTCCAGCAGCAAGGGCACGTCCAGCACGAGCAAGGGCGGGCCCTCGCCGCGGCGCTGCGCCTCGACGGCCTGCTCGAGCCTCGCCCGCACGTAGGGGTGCGTGAGACCCTCGAGCAGCCTGAGCACCGCAGGATCGGCGTGCGCCCGCGCCCGCAGCCTCTCGCGGTTCGCCTGACATCCGCTCAAGGCCTCCGGGCCCAGGAGCGCACCCAGGCGGCCGTCGCGCGCGGCGAGGTCGAGCGCCTCGTGGGCCAGTCGATCGGCCTCCAGCAGCCGTCCCTGGCCCAGGGCGGCGGTGCGGCGTGCCACGTGGCTCTTGCCGCTGGCCACGGGACCGAGGATTCCCAGGACGAGACGACGCACGTTCATGCGGGCAGGGGGCTCACGAGGGCAGGCAGGCGCCGCCGCGGGGGCGCGTGGACCGGGGGCGAGGCGGCGCGGGCCCGCGACAGGTCGATGCGCCACGCAGTATGGCCGGAGGTCAGTGTGGCCGGAGGTCAGTGTGGTCGGAGGTCAGTGTGGTCGGAGGTCAGTCCGTGGGGAGCCCGTCGGGCGCCCGCAACCCACCCTGTCCCACCCCTCCGTGGTCGGAACCCTACTCGTGGCTCCTCGGGGGTCAAGCCTGGCCCCCGCGTGCCCGCGAGGGCCCCGTTAGGGGTCTCTTCGCCTGCAGGTCCCCTGGTCGTGGCGCGGCGGGCACGGGTCCATGACCCACCCCCGCGGGTGGCGCCCGGCGAGCCGCCCCGAGGTCGTGGTCCCCGGATGTTGACGGCGCGTCCCTGCTGCTGCTAACGTCCCCCTAGGCAGGGAGGAGTCCCGACGACGTCGTCGCCGGGGCTGCTGCCGCCGTTGCCTCGGACCCACGCACGGGTCGTCGAGGCCGACCGCCTTCCCCCGGAGATCGCATGCGCCGTTCCCCCCTCGCCTCCGCCGGTGCCACGCCCGGCTTCGCTCTCCTTGGCCAGACGTTCCTCGACGGCACGGGCCAGGGAACGATCCGCCGCAGCCGCGCCTTGGGCAGCGTGAACTGGGCGTTCGTGATCACGCTCTTCGTAGCCCTGATCTTCATCTTCATGTGGTACACGGCGGCCGACGACCGCGACAAGGTGAAGGCCGAGAACGCCAACTACGTCAAGGCCTACAAGGAAGGCGCGGTCCAGCTCGAGACGGCCATCGGGCACATCACCAGCCTGACCGACGTGCTGGGGTTCAAGACCCAGAGCGTGAGCCTGGGCGGCCGCAACATCCCGCTGAGCGACGTCAACAAGGTCAAGCAGCACCTCGACAAGGCCGGCGAAGTCGAGGTGGTGCAGGCCGACGGTTCGAAGGTCATGGAGCCGGGCTTCATGGCCTCGCTGTGGAAGCTCGAGGTGCAGATCGACCAGAGCGCGCGCAGCGGCGGCAACCCGGGCGTGACCGAGACGGTCGTGGACCTGTCGCAGACCTCGCCCAAGTTCCGCGAGGCGGTCGCGCGCATCTCCGCCCTGGTGAACGCCGTGCCGCCCAAGCCCGCCGTGCCGGTGGACTCCGACGACGCGGCCGCGCAGGCCAAGTACAAGGCCGACACGGACGCCTACTCGAAGGCCGTGAGCGAGCTGTCGGCGGCGCAGAAGGCCTTCCATGGCGAGGGCGAGTTCGCCAGCGAGCGCAGGAAGCTCTCCGACACGATCGGTCTGCCCGCGACCCTCGACATCGACCAGTGGAAGGCCATCAAGCTTTCCTTCGGCCCCAAGGTGGACGTCCCGATCACCTCGGTGGAGCTGGCGTTCCCCATGTGGCGTCCCGTGTGGGACGCCATCTCGGGCGAGTTCCGCGCCAACAAGGGCGCCGACCGCGTGAGCATCGACAAGCTCAACGCCGACCTCAAGGCCGAGCGCCAGGTGGTCGCCGACCAGAACAAGCGCTACGAGGACCTCAACACCACGCTCAAGGCCGAGATCGACGCCAAGACGCGTGAGCTGGAGGAGGCCAACAAGCGCGCGGCCACCAACGAGCAGGCCGCTCGCAAGGCCGAGAACGACCTCCAGATGCAGATCACCGAGCGCAAGCGCGAGGTCAGCACCCTGACGGCCGAGCTCACCGCCCACAAGGAGCGTCTGGCCGCCGACAAGGAGCACCGCGACCTGAGCATCCGGCGCGACGAGGTGGACGGCCACCTGGTGGGCGTCAACCAGCTGCTCGAGACGGGCACCATCGACCTGGGCAGCGACGCCAAGGTCTACCCCGGCCTCAAGTTCGTGGTCAGCACCGTCGATCGCGGCGGCGCGCGCCAGCCCAAGGGCGAGGTCCAGGTCATCCAGGTGACCGGCCGCAACAGCAGCAAGGTGCGCATCGTCAGCGCCAGCGCCCACTTGGGCTCGGGCGACCTGATCAGCAACCCGTTCTTCAGCGCCGATGCCGCCATCCACATCTACTGCGTGGGCTGGACCCCGGACTTCGTGCAGCGTCGGCACATCGAGGCGATGAACGTGGTGCTCGACGCCTCGCCGACCGCGGCCACCGACTTCTTCGTGGTGCCCGACGAGTGGAAGGGTGGCAGCGCCGCCGCGCCCGCCGAGGGCGAGGAGGCTCCCGCCGCCGGCGCCAGCCCGCTCGACAAGGCGCGTCAGGAAGCCAACAACTTCGGCGCCCAGCTGGTCACGCGCCGCATGTTGGAGACCTTCCTCAAGCTCTAGGCCGCGCGAGCGAAGATCCCCGACGGGCGCCCCGGCCATGCGGCCGAGGCGCCCGTCTTCGTGTCCGGGCCCTGTACCCCTACGAGACGTGCTCCGACGACGCTGGGGTAGACTCCCCCCGACCCCCCGACGATCCCCCGTCGGAAGTCCCCCATGCGCGCATGACCCTCCCGACCCCTGAGGCGCTCCCGGCTGCGGACCCGTCTCCGCGGGACGGAGAGGCCGGCATGCCGCGCATGAGCCTGATCGAGCACCTGGTGGAGCTGCGCGGGCGCCTGGTCAAGGCGGCGCTGGCCCTGCTCCTGGCCATGATCCTGGCCTTCGTCCATTGGGCGGAGGTGAAGGACTTCGTCATGGAGCCCTACAAGGTCGCCGCACGCTCGAACGGCCTGGTGGACGCCCAGCTCTCGGTGATCGACCCGGGCGACGGCTTCCTGACGGTCATGAAGCTTTGCTTCCTGGCGGGCTTCGTGCTGGCCTCGCCCATCGTGCTCTGGCAGCTGTGGCAGTTCGTGGCCGCCGGTCTCTACGCCAAGGAGAAGCGCTCCGTGCGCATCTTCTTCCCCTTCGGCCTCGGGCTGTTCGCGCTGGGCCTCGTGACCGCCTACCTGGTGCTGATCCCCTTCGGCCTCGATTGGCTCATCGGCTTCAACGTCCACAGCCTGGGCGCGCGCACCGAGTTCAGCATCGCGTCGTACACCTCGCTGTGCGTCAGCCTGGTCTTCGGCATGGGCCTGGCGTTCCAGCTGCCGCTGGTGATGCTCTTCCTGCAGGGCGCGGGCGTGGTCCAGCGCGCCACCTTCAAGAAGTACTGGCGCCACGCCGTGGTGGGGGCCTTCGTGGTGGGCATGGTGCTCACGGCCGACCCCAGCCCCGTGACGCAGACCCTGATGGCCATCCCGCTCTGCGGCCTCTACGTGCTGGGCATCTGGGGCGGCCGATTCGTGGGCGCCGAGAAGGAACGCTTCCGCTGGTGGAAGGCCTGGCCCCTGGTGCTCGGCCTGGCGCTCTTCGTGACGCTCCTGCTCTACAACAAGCAGCTTGTCGCCTGGTGGAACGCGCTCTGACGTCCTCGCGATGTGGTCGCGCGCCGTGGCCGCACGAATCCGGCGTGAGGCCCCTGGGAACGCCAGGCTCCAGCCTGGCTCTTGGCGACCCGCTGGCTGGGGTGCGGAAGGCCCATGAGGAGGACGTCGCGTA
>JANOFW010000505.1:0-6049 GCA_031413835.1 Planctomycetia bacterium | reverse complement strand
GGCGGCGCGATCCGCGCCGTGCCCAGCGACGACCTGGTCGCGCGCGCCGAGGACCGCCTCGAACGGGGCGAGGCGGCCGCGGGCCTGCCCTTGCTGCGGCGCGCGCTTGAGCGCGGCGACGCGCCCGCGCGCGCGCGCCTGCGCCTGGCCGACGCCCTCGACTCGATGGGCGACCCGATCGCCGCCGCCGCCGAGCTCGACACCTTCGCCAACCTCAACGACGAAGGTCACGAGCTCGAGGTCTTCGACGCCTTGCTGCGCGCCCTCAAGCTGCGCGAGGGCGACCCGGTCTCGGCCGGCCGCGTCTGCGACCACTACCTCCGGCACCGCTCGCTGCTCAAGGCCAAGCGCTCCGACGCCCTCGACGCGCTGCGCACCCTGATCCACGGGGCCAGCTCCACGGGCCGCCCGCTCGACGCCGCCCAGCGCCTGGCCTGCTTCCTGCAGAACAACGAGGCCCCCAGCGACGACCTGATGGTCCTCGCCGACCTCTACGCCGCCGGCGGCGACCGCGCCGAGGCCGCCTCGGCCCTCTTCCGCCGCGCCGAGGACCTGCTCGTCGTGCAGCGCCACGCGGCGGCGCGCGACTGCCTGCGCCGCGCCCTCGAGCACGATCCGGCCCGCGGCGACGTGCGCCGCCGTCTCCAGGATCTGGAAGGGGCGGCGCGCCGCACGCGGCACAAGAAGCGCGTGCATGTCCTGTTGCTCATGCTGGGCCTGCTCTCGGTGGGCGGCGGCGGCGCCTGGTGGCTCCTCTCGCGCGAGGCCAACAAGGCAGTCAGCATCTCGCGGGACGCCGCAAGCGAAGCCGTGCGCGCGGCCGAACGCGGTGCCGGCGAGCTGGCCCAGAAGTTCCGTGCGCTGGTGCTGCGGGCCGAGGCTGCGCCCGAGGTCCCCGAGGAGCTGGCGGGCAAGGCTCGCGAGCTGCTGGCGGACGTCAAGGCCCTGGCGGACGGCCTGCGCGGCCCGATCGGGACCTACGCCTCGCGCCTCGACGAGAGCACCGGCGGGCCGACGCCCGCCAACGAGGTCGTGATCCGCGGCCTAGACCAGCGTCGCCAGGGCCTGCTCACGAAGGCCCAGGCGGTCGTGGCGGACGTGAAGAAGCGCGCGGAAGACCTGCTGGGCGCCGGCGAACGCGCCAACCGGGCAGGGGAGTTCGAGAAGGCGCTCGCGCTGCTCATGGCGGCGCGCAACCTGGGTTTCGAGGATCCCACCGTGCGCGACCGCGCGCAGGTGCTCTTGAAGCACGTTCAGACCTACCGCGAGCGCTGCGCGCAGGCGATCGGGGCGATCGACGGGGCCCGCGAACGCGGCGACCTCGAGGATTCGGCCCAGCGGGCCTTCGCCACGCTGGCCGAGTTCCTCGACAGCGACCTCACGCGTGCCGTACGCATCCCCGTGGCTCTTGAGTCGACGCCGAGCGGCGCCGAGGTGCTGCTGGCCGGCAAGCCCACGGACCTGGTCACGCCCTGCGTGCTGGCCTACAGCCCCTTCGAGGACCCCACCGTGGTGCTGCGCCTCCCGGGCCGCACGAGCGCGGTGCTGAAGCTGCCCGGATACGTGGAGGTGCAGCGTCGCGCCGTGGAGCTGGCCTCTTGGTCGCCCCGGCTGGCCGTCGAGCTTCCCGAAGGCCCTCGCTGGGTGCTCAAGCCGCCGGACAAGGAGCGCTTCGTGAACCTGTGGGTGAGCGGCACGGTGCCGATCGTGCTGCTCGGCGACGGCGCGACCACGCGCCCGGTGAGCGCGCGCGACGGCGTGCTCGGGTCGGCCGTGTCCGTGCGCATGGACAACCCCATGCGCCTGGGCGGCTCGCTGCCCGGCGGCGTCGAGTGGCGCATCCATGGACATCGCACGTTGCGCGTGAAGCACGGCCAGGGCGCCTCCTGGGAGAAGCAGGTCCTGGGCCGCCTGGAGCGTCCGCCGGCCATCTCGGGCGGCGTGCTGGCGGTCGTGGACGAGGCCGGCACGATCTACGCCTTCCAGCTGGCCACCGGGGCCGAGCTCTGGCGCCGCCCGCTGGGCGGAAGCCCGGCGCAGGCGCCGCTCGCCAGCCCGCTGGGCTTCCTGACGGCCACGGTGACGGGCGCCGCCGCCGCCTTCGCCCCGGCCACCGGCGAGGCTCGCAACCTCGCGGCCGCGGGCCGCGGCCTCACGCTCGCCGTCCCGCACGGCGCGGGCGCGCTCCTGATCGGCACCGGCCCAGGGGGCCTGCGTCGCGTCGCCACCGACGGCACGCTCACGGCGGTCGGGGAGGCCCAGCCGCGCCCCGGCACCACGACCTACGCCGGCGCCGACGGCGCGGCGTGGATCGGCCCCAACGGCGTCAGCTACCTGCCCGTGGACGCGTCCGCGCCGGTGCTCCTCGTGGGGCTCGGCACGGCCGTGACCCGGGTCGCGGGCGACGAGCGAGGACTGGTGGCGGTGGGCGCCGACCACGGCCTGCGCGCCGTGGACCCCCGGGCACCTGACAAGACCCTGTGGAACACGCCGCTGGGCGGCGCCCCCGAAGGCCCGCCGCTGATCCTCGGTGACGCCGTGTTCATCCTCGTGAACGGCGGCCTGACCGCCGTCGAGCGATGAGGACGCAGCCCCTTCATTTGGGGCAGCACGGCGGTCGATAGGCAGAAGCACGGGTGCAGCCCCCCAGGGGCAGCCAGGGAGTTGTCCACGTGGGTCTCTTCTCCGACATCTTCGCCGGCCGGTCCCTCGAGGCCGTCCTGGGCCGGGTCCGCCAGAAGCTGGCGTCCGCGGACCTGGAGGAGGCCGCGCGCCTCGTCGAGAAGGGTCTCGAGACCTACCCCGCGGCCGAGCCGCTGCGCGAGCTGCGGGCGGTGGTCCGCCGTGCCCAGGGCAGCGCCGGTCTGTCGAGCCTCAAGGAGCAGGTCGCGCGCGACGAGGACCCGCTCGCCTTCGAACAGCTGATCGCCCACTACGCCGCGACGAACATGCCCGCCGAGGCGCGCCGCTCGGCCGAGGCCTACGCCAAGGCACATCCCGACCGCGACACGCCCCACATGCTGCTGGGCGAGATGCTCCTGCAGTCCTTCTTCGAGGACCTCCAGGCCCGCGACGCGCAGGCCGCGCGCGACCATCTGGTGCGCGCCGCGCGGCTCAACAGCCAGGCCCTCAAGCCGCGTCTGCTGCTGGCGGAGCTCTACTTCTGCTGCGGCGCCGATTGCGCGCTGGGCACGGTGGCCGACGCGCTGGCCCGCATCGACCCGGACGACGACGTGATCAAGCCCGTGATCGAGGCGGCGCGCGCCGTGCGCAAGGACGACGGCCGAGAGAGCCTCGAGGCGCTCTTCGCCCAGGTCGAGGTGGACGGTGCGCTCAAGCGTGAGCCCACCGCCTGGCCGCTGCGCACGCGGCGCAACCGCGACCAGCGCGTGAAGGAGGAGCGGGCCCACGCCGCCGCGCGCCGCTTGGTCGAGCGCGCCGAGGCCGACGAGGTCGTGATCGTTCGCCGCAGCGGAGCGCTCGTGGCGCACTCGGGCGGCGAGGTGGGGCACTGGACCTCCGAGGAAGGCACCGAGGTGCTGCCCGATCAGGGCATCCCAGGCGTCGCCTCGGCCGTGGCGCGCTCCTTGGGCCGCCAGGTGCGCGAGCTGGATCTCGGCGCCTTCAAGCGCTGCACCATCGAGGGGCCCTTCGGCGTCGTGATCGTCGGCGAGGCCGCCGGCGTGGTCGCCGCCGTCAAGAGCAAGCCGGGCCACGAGCCGCACCGCGTCTGGGAGCGGCTGACCGTGGCCCTCGAGGCAGGCACCCGATGAAGGCCATACTGCACGAGCTGATCGAAACCATCTCCGCGCGCGGCGCGCTCGTCGTCTCGCCCGACGGCATGCTGATCGCCGCCGAGGTGCAGGAAGGCGTGGACATCGAGCGTCTGGCCGCGCTGGGCGCCGCGATCCTGACCGACGTCGGACAGCGGCTCAAGTCCGCCGGCATGGCCGGCTTCACGCAGCTTGAGATCGCCGCGGAGCAGGGCAAGGTCATCCTGCTCCAGGCCGGTCCCATCTTCCTGCTGGTCCTGCTGGGCGCGCGCCTGGAGATCGGTCCCGGCAGCATCGAGATTCGGAGCGCGGCGCACCGAATCGCACGCGAGGCCCAGCTCGCCACGAGCTGAAGCACGAGGACTCCACATGGTGCAGATCAACTTCGCGCAGAAAGAGATCCAGTGCAAGATCGTCTACTACGGCCCGGGCATGTCGGGCAAGACGACCAACCTGGAAGTCGTGCACGGCAAGGTCCCCGAGCAGGCGCGCGGTGAGCTCACCTCGATCGCCACCACGGGCGAGCGCACGCTGTACTTCGACTACATGCCGCTCGACCTCGGCCAGATCGCCGGCATCAAGACCAAGTTCCAGCTCTACACGGTGCCGGGCCAGGTCTACTACAAGTCCACGCGGCGCCTGGTGCTCCAGGGCGTGGACGGCGTGGTCTTCGTCGCCGACTCCAGCGCGGCCAAGCTCGCGGAGAACAAGGAGTCGCTGGCCGACCTCGAGGAGAACCTCAAGGAGATGGGCAAGTCCTTGAAGGACGTGCCCGTCGTGATCCAGTACAACAAGCGCGACATGCCCGACGCCATGAGCGTCGCCGACCTGCAGCGCGAGCTCAACCCGCACGGCCTGCCGCACATCGAGGCCATCGCCAAGACCGGCGAAGGCGTGTTCCCCACGCTCAAGGACCTCTCGGCCCGCGTGCTCGAGGCCGTGAACAAGGGCGGCCTGGGGAGCACCCGGGCCAAGCCGGCCGGGGCCAAGCCCGGCGAGGGCGCCGCCACGGTGGTCGCCAAGGCGCCCACGTCGGTTGCCGCGCCGCGCCCGTCGGCCGCGCCGTCGCACGCGGCGTCCGGCGCCCCGTCGCGCACGCCGATGCCTGCGGCCGCCGCCGCGCGCGCCGTGCCCAGCTTCGCGGGCAGCATCGGCGCCGCCACCGCGGTGGCCGAGCGCCCGTCGGCGCGTCCCACGACCTCCCAGCCGCAGGTCTCCCCCGCGGCGGCGTCGCACGGTGAGGCCTACGCGCCCAAGTCGCTCCAGGACCGCGTGGTCGCGGTCTCGGGCATGAGCCGCTCCGGACCGAGCGGCAAACTCATCCTTCTGCTCGTCCTCGGCGCCGCCGCGGCCGCGGCAGCCTACTTCGTCCTGGTGGTGCGCTAACGCGCCCGCATCTGGAGAGCCCAGCCATGAGCAGCGTCAGCGACAGCAAGATCCGCGCCTCGGTCCTCGTCTTCTACGAAGAGGACATCCTGGCCATCTCCTCGGTGCTCGATGCCTTCCTCAAGAAGAGCGCCGCGCGTTGCGCCCTCCTCGTGGACAAGGACGGCCACATGATCGCCGCCCGGGGCGCCACCGACAAGGTGGACCTCGACACGATCAGCGCCCTCATCGCCGGCTCGTTCGCCGCCACGCGCGCCCTGGCCCACCAGTTCGGGGAGGACGACTTCACCGCCCTCTTCCACCAGGGCAAGAGCGGCAACCTGCAGCTCTCGTTGGTGTCCGACCGCGCGCTGCTCACGGCGCTCTTCGACGACGCCACGACCGTGGGCATGGTGCGGCTCTACGCCACCGAGGCGGCCAAGCGCCTCACGGCCCTCTTCCGCCGCAAGCAGGAAGGCGGCACGCCCGTGAACGCTGCGACCGTGGACGGCAAGGCCTTCGAAGAGGGCACGTCGGGGGCCCTGGACTCGGTCTTCGGCAGCTGAATCCAGCGGCGGCAGAGCCGCCGCTGGATTCAGCTTGTAGGGGGGCGCGGGGGGCGCGGCGGCGGGCGCCTGCGGCCTTCGGGACGCCGCCCTGCGCCGGATCGGCCTCCAGATGTGCCGATCCACCGTGGACCGGCACGGACAATCCAAGCCGGGGGGGGCGGGAGGTGGTGCAATCCCGCCCTATGAGCACGCCCAAGAAGCCCGCCGCGAAGAGGCTCCCCGGCGCCGCCCCGTCGGCCAAGGCGGCCCCGTCCGGGGCCAAGAAGCAGAAGATCCGGGTCAAGAACCCGGTGGTCGAGATCGACGGCGACGAGATGACGCGCGTCCTGTGGCAGGTCATCC
>JANOFW010000504.1:0-4787 GCA_031413835.1 Planctomycetia bacterium | reverse complement strand
GTCGCTGACTTGCTCAGGCAGTTTTCGGTCGTGGTGGTCACCTCTACTATGATGAGCCTTTTTGTTTCTTTCACCCTTGTTCCACTGCTCACGTCAAGATTTGCGCGACATGAAAATCTGGGGGAGCACGGATTTTTCGGGCGCCTTCTCAGAAAGTTTGAGGCTATGATCGATGACCTCATCGATAAAATCGTTTATATGCTCGAATGGGCCTTCAGCCATAAGATCGCCACCATGGTTATCGCGCTGTTGCTTTTTGTCGCCTCGCTGAGCCTCATTTTCACTGGATTTATCGGTGTAGAATTTGTCAAGTCAGGCGACCGATCAGAGATACTTTTGGAGCTGGAATTGCCTAAAAATGCCACACTCCACGAAATGCAACAGGCAACAGTCAAGGTAGAAAACTACCTGTCGAGCATTCCGGATGTAAAAAAAGTGTTTGCGCGACCACCTCGCCCGTGGCGACGACCGCCACGTCCACGCGTGCGCGCGGCGTCGGATCGGGCCCCTCGCCCTCGACGCTCAGGAAGAGCGTTCCGGCGGGCTCGATGCGCAGATCGAGCCGACGCAGCTCGCCGTCGCCAACCGCGAGCTTCGCGGAAGCGCGCCCCAGGTCGCGCACGTAGGCGCTCACCCGCACCTCGCCGGGGGGCACGCCCTGCAGCCGCAGGCGTCCGCTGGGCCCGCTCACGGCCTCCACCCGCGGGGCGCCCTCCTCGTCCGAGAGCACGACCAGCAGCCTGGCGCCACCCGCCGGACGGCCGTCGGGTCCGCGCACCTCCACGTCGATCTCGCCGCCGCGCCCGAGCACGACGGTGAGCGGGCGATCGGCGCCCGGCAGCTCGGCCTCCACGCGGTCGCGCACGGCCTCCGCGCGACCCAGGCCGCGCACCCGCAGGTCGTAGAGCCCCACCGGCAGGCCGCTGAGCACGAAGCGGCCGTCCGGGCCCGTGCGCGCCCAGGCCTTGAGCTCCCCCACCACGGCGACCGAGGGCGAGGCCGCCACTTCGGCGTAGGCCACCGGCCGACCGGCGGCATCCACGACCTCGCCCGAGAGCCGGCCGTCCCAGAGCTCGAGGTCCACCGTGAGGCGATCTCCGTCTTCGAGCAGCACGTCGCCCCCCGTGCGCGCCGTGCCGTCCTCGAGCACGATCCGGTAGTGGCCCGCCTCCAGGCCCTCGACGGCGTAGCCGCCGAAGGAGTCGGTGACCGTGCGCGCCATGCGCTCGAGCGCCGCGCCGTCCTCCGGCAGCCACTCCACCCGCAGGCTCGCCCCGGCCACGCGCTCGCCGCGGCGCGTGACCGTCCCCACGATCTCGCCGCGCGGGGCGGGCTCGAAGTCCAGGCGCTCGGTCTCCCCCGCACGCACGGTGAGCAGCGCCTCGCGGCGTGCCGACTCGCGCGGACCGTCGGCCACCTCCACGCGCCAGGCGCCCGGCACCAGTCCGCGAAAGGCGTAGCCGCCATCGGAGCGCGAGCGCGTGTCCTGAGGCTCGACGTCGGCCTCGACCCGGTAGGCGCGCAGCCGCACGCCGTCCAGACGCAGCCCCAGCGCATCGCGCACGACGCCCTCGATGCCTCCTCCGGCGTCGAGCACCAGGTCCCGCGCCACCAGCGCTTCGGCCTCGTCCATGCGCAGGACCTCGACGTCGGCCCCGCGGCCCACGTCCTCGGCCTCCAAGCGCCACAGTCCGGCGGCCACCTGCGGGAAGAGATAGGCGCCGCGATCGTCGCTCACCGCCAGGAGGGGGCCGCCGGGCAAGGGCGGCGCATCGCCGTCCGGCCGCAGGCGCACGAGGGTGACCCGCGCACCCAGGATCGGCCGGCTCTCTGGATCGATCACCGAGCCGGCCACGCTGCCGGGTTCGAGGAGCCTGAGCGCCGGCAGGTCCAGGTCCCGATCCTCGAGCCGTGCCGGAGCGGCGTCGGAGTCGAGCGCGCCTTGCACGACGCGCACGGAGTACTCCCCCGGCGACAGACCCTCGAAGCGGAACCAGGCCACGGACTGGCCCTTGGGCAGCGTGCTGCGCGCCAGCACGCGCCAGCGGCGCTCCCCCCGCTCGTCCACCAGGGGCGCCTCGAGCAGCGCCGTGGCCTCCGGCCCCTGCTCGCGCAGGGCCTCTACGCTGCCCCCGATGGCCAGCGGCGCCGGGAGCACCAGATCCAGCGTCTCCGCATCCGGCACCACGCCCTCCAGCCTGAGCAGGGGCAGTCCGGCGGCGCTGAACACCTCGAGATCGTGGGGCTGGGGCACGAGGTCGGGCAGGACGAAGGCCCCGGAGGCGTCGCTGCTCGCGCTGCGCTCGTCGCGGCGTTCCGCGCCCCGCGGGCGGACCCGCAGCGCGAGACCGGCGGCCGGCGTGCCGAGCGCCGTGCTGAGGCGACCCTTCAGGCTCGGCGCGCGCGCCAAGACCACGCGCTCGCGACGCGTCGAGGAGGCGAGCGGACGCGGGATGCGCTGGACCAGCGGCACGTGCCCCAGCAGCGCCAGGGTGACCCAGGCGTCCTCCAGCGGCAGGTTCTCCAGCGACAGGACGCCGTCCTCCCCCGTCACGCCCTGGCGCACGAAGGCGGCGAGCTCAGGCAGGACGCCGGCGCCCGGGTGCGCGGCGGCCGTGACGAGGACCGGCACGCCCAGGCGGGGCTTGTGATCGGCGTCGCGCACCTCGAGCTCCAGGGTCCAGCCAGCGCTCAGGCGGAAGGCCCCCAGGTCGGTCGCGCCTCGCTCGCCGATCTCGAGGGGCGCGCTCAAGAGGGGCGCGTAGCCCGGGGCCTCGGCCAAGAGCCGCAGGGCCGAAGTGGGCTCCAGACGGGGCACGCTGAAGCGACCCTCTTCGTCGGTCTCCACGCCCGGCGGCGCCAGCAGCTGCTGGGCGGGTTGAGGCACCTCACCCGCCTCGTAGAGCAGGCGCACGCGCGCGCCTGCCAGGGGGGCTCCCTTCCCGGTGAGCACCTGCCCCACGGCGCCGGGTCGCCGGGCCACGAACCAGGACAGCTCGCGCACCACGCCGCCTTCGGGAACCTCCGCGCGAGCCACCGGCTGGTCGAAGCGCCATTCCGGGTCGCGCAGCTCGAGCTCGTAGACCCCGGGAGGCAGGTCGGGCAGCAGGAAGCGGCCGTCGGCGTCGGTGCGCGCCTCGGGGACGGCCGCCGAGCCGCGCAGCGTGCGCGGCAGCGGCACCAGGCGCAGTGCCACGGCCCGTGCGCCCTGGGAGCGCGGCAGGTGGGCGTCCACCAGCCGGCCCGAGAGGGCGCCGCCCAACGGGGCGATGGCCTCGCCCACGGCCTGCCCGCTCTCGAAGCCGCGCAGCACGATGCGTCGTCCGTCGGCGCGCTCGAGCACCAGCCTCCAGCTGCCGGCCGCGAGACGGTCGCTGAGATAGCGTCCCTCCCCGTCGGCCTTGAGCTCGAGGCCGACCGACTCGCGTGTGCCCACCGGGACCAGCACCAGGGCTGCCCCGGCCGCTACCTGGCCTCCCGACCAGCGCACGCGGCCGCGCTGCTCGAGCCCCACAGGCAGAACCAGCCGACCTTCGGCCGTCAGCGCAGCCAGCAGCCGCGGGGCCTGCCCGGGCGCCTGCACGACGAAGGGCGGCTCGGCCTGCGGGTCGCGCGCGGCCGCAGACAGCGTGAGCCAACCGTCGTCGCCGGCGCGAGACAGGCTCTCGGGAGTCGAACCGAGGAGCGGCACCGAGGCCAGCCGTCGGCTGCTGCGCGCGAGCGTGGCCCTGCCCAGCGGCATCCCGGCCGTGTCGAGCACCTGGACGCGCTCGGGCAGCACGGCGGGAGGCTCTGCCTGAGCCCGCGACGCCCCCAGCGCCCCCCAGAGCAGTCCCACGAGCAGCACCCGCAGCGCCCAGGCGCCCGCCAGAGGCCGTCGGGCGAGAGGGCTCATGCGCCGCTCGCGTCCGCGGGGACGCTCCAGCCCGCGAGCAAAGCCGCGCTCTGCGGTCCCAGGCCCCGCAGGCACAGGTCGCGATCTTCGCCGGGAGCGCCCAGGGAGGTCCGGGCGTCCGGGGAGGGTCGCGGTCCGTCCGTCGCGCATGGACTGAGCTCCACCTCGATGCGGTCCTCGGGCAGGGCCCGGGCCACCCGTCCTGCCCATTCGACGCAGGTCACCCGCCCCGACCCGCAGATGTCCTCGAGGCCAGCCGCCTCGAGCTCCACCTCGCCGCTCAAGCGGTAGGCGTCCACGTGGTGGAGCTCGACACCGCCAGGCAGGCCGAAGCACTGCGCGATGACGAAGGTGGGGCTGGGCACGGCCACCCGAGCGTCCAAGCCAAGTCCGCGCGCCAAGCCGCGCACGAACAGGGTCTTGCCGGCGCCCAGGTCGCCCTCCAGGGCCAGCACCACGCCGCGGGCAGCCCCCCTCCGCAGCACGCGGCCCAAACTTTCGGCCAAGGCCAGCGTGGCCGCCGGGCTGTGCGTGCGCAGGCGCAGCGTCACGAGTGCCTGCGGGGGTCCGGCCTGCGCCATCCGCACGATCCTACGGCGAGCCGGCTCCCGCGCTCTGGGCGAGATGATCGTAGCCCCGCGCCACGAGCGGCACGCTGCCGCGTTCGTCCTCCAGGCGCAGCCCGTCGATCTGCGCCACGACCCGCCCGATCGGGTAGAGGCGCACACCCTGCGTCGCGAGGGACTCTGCGGTCTCCAGGGTCAGGGGAGCGTGCGCCAGGAGCAGCTCGAAGTCCTCCCCATCGTCCAGGGCGTGCTCCAAGGCCGAACGCGGGGGCCCGGGCGCGGCGGCGACGTCCTCGTGGATGGGGACGCTCGAGGCGCTGATGCGC
>JANOFW010000503.1:0-2647 GCA_031413835.1 Planctomycetia bacterium | reverse complement strand
CTTCTTCCAGTTCCATCCGCCGCCGGAGGCCTGGACCACGGTCGGGCGCAGCTACTTCGCCTCCGGCACGTCCTCGGCGGCGCTCGAGGCCTTCTACACGCGCGGCGGCTTGGCGGAGTGCTACAGCGGGCAGTGGCTCGTGTCGTACGCCGTGCAGTACGAGCTGTTGGGGCGCGAGGCCTTCGACGAGGTGCTGCCGGGCCGGGAGATGGTGGTCGGGCGACCGGAGGACGTGAAGCCCACGCCCCTGGGCCAGACGATGCTGTCGGAGAAGACCTATCCCTACCGCGCGCTCTTCATGAAGCCGGCCGACCTCAAGCAGGACGCGGGCACCTTCTTGGCGCGCCTGGGGCCCAAGGCCTTCGCGGGGTTGACGGGCATCGTGCGCGCCCAGGACAAGAGCGACGACGCCAACCAGAACTTCCTGCACGTCTCCATCACACCGCACGCCTGCCAGGACCTGCGCGAGAAGGGCGGCCTGGGCTGGGTGATCGAGCTGGGCCAGCGCGCCCGCAAGGCCCACGCCGCGTCGAAGGGCCCGTTGCGCGGCGGGGCCGCCAAGGCGCAGGCCCAGGCGCAGCTGGCGGCGATCCTGGCCGAGCCGGTGCTCTCGGAGTGGATCATCTACGTCCACCCCTTCGGTCCCGTGCAGGTGGGCTGGATGTTCCACCACGAGATGGACGACGCCGACACGCCCGTCTACGTGATGCTCTACCTGCACGGGCGCGAGGATCTCTTCTACCGGCGCTACCGCGAGGTCTTCGAACGCCGCTGGTCGCGCGGCCTGCCCATCGGCCCCGCCCCTGCGGGCCCCGGGCCCGCTGGCTGGTCCAACCTGCCCGGCCGCTAGCCGCACGCCGTGCGGCGCGCGCCCACCGGGAGGGTATCGTCCTGGGCATGTCCCGTCGCCTCGGCGCGATCCTCCTGCTGCTCGTCCTCGCCCCCAGCGCCCCCGGCTGTGGAGGCAGCGGCGACGACGGCCGTCCGAACCTGGTCGCCAGCATCCCGGTCTCAGGCGCCACGGTCGAGACCGGCCTCTCGTCGCTGCGCCTGACCTTCGACGAGCCCGTGCGGCTGTTCCTGCCCTACCAGGTGCAGGTGTACCGCGAGGGCGTCTTCGTCGGCATGCGCGTGTTCCAGCTGCCGAGCGAGGACAACAGCGTGCGCCTGGCCCCGCTGTTCGGGCAGGCCTTCGTGCCCGGCGACTACCTCGTGTACGTGCTCGAGGGCCTGGTGATCGACGCCGACGAGCACTACGCGCTCGACCCCGAGACGTTCGCGTTCCGGGTCGGCGGCACGCCCTGGTTCTTCGTCGGGTCGCCCCTCACGAACCGGGTCACGACGATCGACGGCGCGACCCTGGCCACCCTCACGAGCACGCCCACGCCGGGGAATCGGGATCCGGTCGGCCTCCTGGCCCAGCGCCAGGGAGCGCTGCCGCGCGTCTTCGTGCAGCTGGCCGCAGGAGGGGGCACGGGCAAAGCCCTGGCGGAGTTCTTCCCGGGCGACGCGGCGATGGGCGAGATCACGCTCTCCACGAGCGGGGGCGACCTCGCGGCCCCCGCCCCCGCGTTGGCGCTGGACCCGGAGGGCGTCTACCTCTACGCCGCCTTCGTGGACGTGGCCGCGCAGCGGGTGCGCGTGGCGCGGGTCCGGACGGCCGACGCGCTCGAGACGGGGTCGGTGCTGCTCTCCTTCCCGGCGGCGGCCGACTGCGCCCCCACCGGCCTCGCGCTGCGCATCGACAACCTGACCCTGCTGGTGACGGCCCAGGCCGCCGGCCAAGGCCGCGTCGCCTACGTGGACCTCGGCACCTTCACGGAGCAGGACCGCGACCCGGGCACGCTCGGGATCCAGGCCGCGCTGCTGGGCGAGGACGCCGGCCCCTGCGACCTCTCCGGCGACGGCGCCTCGCTGCTGGTCGCTCCGCCTCTCGCGCCCACGGCCGATCTGCACGTCTTCACGCTCGACGCCGACACCAGCCTCGCGCAGGTCTCGCCGCACGCGGGCACGCCCACCGCGCTGCGCGTGGGCTTCGACGGCGGGCTGGTCTTCGAGGGCCTCGACTCCGGGCCGCTGCAGGAGCCGCTGGTCGTGCGCCTGAGCGCAGATCTCTCGCTCACCACGCCCGTAGACGTGGTGGACGACGTGGGCGGCGTGGACCAGGGCACGACCCGCGTACGCGTGCTCGCCCAGGTCCCCGCCCAGCAGAGCCTCTACGTGCTGCTCGACGCCGACTGCCTGGCGCGCTTCTCCTGGACCGGCATCGACGTCACGCAAGACGACCTCGACCTCGCCACGTCCGGCATCCAAGCGCTCAAGCTCGTCGGCACGGCCGCCGGCGCCACCTGCCTCGGCGTCGTCGCCGGCTCGGTCCCCTGAGTCGCCGCCCGTACTTCTGGCGTGATCAACCGCGTCCGCGGCGGCTGTAGTCGTTGCGGGCCCCGAAGGGGCTCGCGTGATGAGCGACAACCCAGCGCCGCGCTGGACGGGGTGCGGAGGGCCGCCGCGGAGGACGCCGTGTAGTCTTCCTACATCCGCCCGAGGGGGGGGCCCGCGCGCCCCCGGTCCAGCGCGGCGCGTCAACTGGTGGAGCTGAGGGGAGTCGAACCCCTGACCTCTTGAATGCCATTCAAGCGCTCTACCA
>JANOFW010000502.1:0-13379 GCA_031413835.1 Planctomycetia bacterium | reverse complement strand
GGCGAGGTGGTCTTTGAACTCGCTCCGGCCCTGCCTCCGGATGTGGATGGTGCGCCCTGCGCTCCGCCTCCCTGCGCCCCGCGCTGCAAGACCGTGCGCCTGACGCTGGAGGGCCTGTACGGATTCCTCCCCGATCCCGAGGGCCCGTTCGGAGTGGATTCGTTCTTCCCCAACCAGCTGCGCTGGAGCGAACTCGCCTTCGAGCCCGAGTTGGGTGGGCGTGCCGGCATCGAGATCCGCACCGGGACGAGCGCGAGCATCGAGATCCGTGGCGGTTGGCTCGGCGGGTTCGACGACAGCGTGCGCCAGACGGGCGTGTTCGGTTTCGCCCCGGCCACCCCTGCGCCCCCGATCGTGCCGGGCCTGATCCCCGGCGTGACAGCGGTCAACACGGGTACGTTCAGCTCGGAGGCCGAGTTCTGGACGGCCGAGGCGAATCTGCGCTTTGCCTGCGCCTCCTCCGCTTGCTTCAAGCTTGAGGGCATCTTGGGCGCGCGCGCCATCTCCTTCACCGAGGAGGCGCTGGCGTCGAACTTCGCCACGGCTTTCGTGCCCGGCTTCCCCCTGGCGCCCTTCGTGAGCTCGGAGGTGGACAACCTCTTCCTGGGCGCCCAGGTGGGCGTGACGGCTCGCTGGATGCAGGGCAGGAGCTGGGAGTGGAATCTCAGCGCCAAGGGTCTGCTCGGCAACCTCCACCGCCAGATCGATGTGGCCGACCGCGGGATCTTCGCCGGCGCGGCGCATGCGGGCAGCCTGGAGGAAGACGAGATCGTCTTCGGCCTCGAGCTTGAGCTGGGTGCCCGTTGGCAGCTGACCGACTGGCTGGCCTTCACCGGGGGCTACACGCTGCTGTTCCTCGACAATGTGCAGCGTGCCACCGACGCCATGTTCTTCGGCGCCAGCACCTCGGGCGCCGTCCAGGCCCAGAGCAACCTGGACCAGTTGGTGGCCCACTCGGTGTTCCTCGGCATCTCCCTCGACTTCTAGACCGGTTCGCCGCGGACAGGGGCCAGCACGGAGCGCTCCGCGTCGGCGGCGAGGCGCAGGGCGCCCGCCGGGCCCGTGTGGGGCGCTGGATGTCCCGGACCCACTGGACGCGCTGAACCCGTGAACGCAGCCCCTGGTGAAGGTCCGATCGGGCCGGCGCTCGCGTGCGCCGCGGAGGAGACCGGGGCGCGCAAGGCCGCCTTGCCGGCCAGCGCGCTGCTGGCGTTGGGCGGGCTCGCCGGGGCGTTCATCGCCCTGGGCTGCTGGTTCTCGCTGAGCGTGATGACCGGCGCCGCGGGCGCGCTGCCCTACGGCGTCACGCGCCTGCTGGGAGGCCTCTCGTTCTCGCTGGGGCTGGTGCTGGTGGTGGGCACCGGCGCCGAGCTCTTCACGGGCAACGTGCTGCTGGTGATGGCCTGGACGCGGCGCCGGATCACCTCCGGGCAGGTGCTGCGCTGCTGGGGCTGGGTGCTGCTGGGCAACCTGGCTGGCGCCCTGGCCACGGCCGCGCTGCTGCTGGTGGCGCGGGCCCACGAGGCCGGGGGCGGCCAGGTGGGCGCCACGGCGCTGGCCGCGGCCGCCGGCAAGGCGCGGCTCGGGGTGGGCGAGGCCTTCGTGTCGGGCCTGCTCTGCAACGGGCTGGTCTGCCTGGCCGTGTGGCTGAGCTACGGCGCGCGCAGCACCACCGACCGCGTGCTGGCCGTGATCTTCCCCGTGACGGCCTTCGTCACGCTCTCCTTCGAGCACGCCATCGCCAACCTCTTCCTGCTGCCCTACGCGCTGCTGCTCGAGGCCTCGGCTCCCGACTTCGCCGCCGCCAGCGGGGTGGACCTCGGCGGGCTCGACGTGGGCACGGCAGCGCTCCAGAACATCCTGCCGGTGCTGCTGGGGAACGTCGTCGGAGGCACGCTGCTCGTGGCGCTGCCCTACGCGCTGGCCTTCCCCGGCAGGTCGCCTCCGCGCGCCGGCTGACGCCCAACGCGCACGCGCGCGTCAAGGACCTCGACGCCGTCGGGGCGCGCGACGAGGGGGTTGAGGTCGCACTCGAGGATCGCGGGGTGCTCCTCGACGAGCTGCGAGAGGCGCAGCAGGGCCTGCTCGAGCGCCTCGAGATCCACGGGCTTGGCCCCCCGCGCCCCCTCGAGGATCGGGAAGCTCTTGAGGCGCCGGAGCATGCGCCGCGCGAGCGTGGGCGTGAGCGGCACGAGACCGAAGCGCACGTCGTTCAAGATCTCGACGTAGACCCCGCCCAGGCCCACCATGAGCAGCGGGCCGAAGACCGGGTCGGTGTTGACGCCCAGCACGAGCTCGGTGCCGGCCCGCGCCATGCGCTGCAGCAGGAAGCCGAAGGGGGCTCCGGGGGCGTGGGCCTGTGCCGCGCGGGCCATGCGCTCGGCGGCGGCCGTGACCGCGGCGGGCCCGTCGAGCGCCAGCGCCACGCCGCCCACGTCGCTCTTGTGCAGGAAGGCCGCGCCGTCGAGCTTCAAGGCCAGTGGGCCGCCCAGCTCGCGGGCGGCGGAGGCGAGGTCCTTCAATTCGGCGACGGCGCGCGTGGGCGCGACGGGGATGCCGTAGTCGGCCAGCAGCGCCAGGGCCTGAGCGCCGGCGAGCCAGCCCGAGGCGGGCGCGGCGGCCAGCCGGGCCGAAGCGCGCGCGCTCGCCACCGGCACGTGCACGCTCGCGCCCAGGTCGTCGTCGCGCAGCGCGCGGGCGCGCACCAGGTTCACGGCGGCGAGCACCGCGTCCTCGGGGTGCGAGTAGATCGGATTCTGCGCCGCGCCCAGGCCCTTGATCGCCTCGAGCAGCGGCTCGCGCGCGAGGAACACGGAGAGCACCGGCTTGGCCTCGCCGGCCCGCTGGGGCGCCGAGAAGAGCGCGCGGGCGACCTCGAGCGGGTCGTTGGTCGAGAGCGGCACGTAGATGGTCAGGACCAGGTCCACGCCGGGGTCGGCCAGCAGCAGATCGAGCGTGCGCGCCGCCTCGCGGGGGCCCGCCGCTGCCACCATGTCCACCGGGTTCCTGACCGAGGCCTCGGGCACGAGCGTTGCGCGCAACGCCTCCTGCGTGGCCGGGGCGAGCGTGGCCAGCGTGAGGCCCTTGGCCACGAGGTAGTCGGTGGCCATGATCGCCGGTCCGCCCGCATTGGTGAGGATGGCCACCCGCGGCCCGCGGGGCAGCGGGCAGCTCACCAGGGCCTGGGCCACCCCGAACATCTCGCGCACGGAGTTCACGCGCAGCACGCCGGTCTGCTCGAGCAGCGCGTCCACGGCGGCGTCGGCGCCGGCCAACGCCCCCGTGTGGGAGGCGGCGGCGCGACCGCCCTCGGCCGTGCGTCCGGCCTTCACGCAGACGATCGGCTTGGTGCGCGTGAAGCGTCGCGCGAGGGGGATGAACTTGCGCGGGTTGCCGAAATCCTCCAGGTACATGAGCACGACGCGCGTGCCCTCGTCGTGCTCCCAGTAGCTGAGCAGGTCGTTGCCCGAGACGTCGGCCTTGTTGCTGCCCAGGCTGGCGAACATGCGCATCCCCAGGCCGAGGTCCTCGGCCAGGTCGAGCACCGCCACGCCCATGGCGCCGGACTGCGAGAGGAACGAGACCTGGCCGGGACGCGGAAAGGTCGTGGCGAAGGTGGCGTTCATGCGCAGCGCCGGCTCGGCGTTGAGCAGCCCCATGCAGTTCGGCCCCAGCATGCGCATGCCGTGGCGGCGGCAGATGGCGAGCAGGCGTTCCTGCGCCGCGAGGCCCTCGGGCCCCACCTCGCCGAAGCCCGCGCTGATCACGCACACAGCCTTCACGCCCTTGGCCGCGCAGCCTTCGACGACGCCGGCCACGCGCGCGGCCGGGACGGCGATCACGGCCAGGTCCACGGGGTCGGGGATCGAGCCCACGTCCGGGTAACACTTGACCGAGTGCACGCTCGAGGCCGCGGGGTTCACGGGGAAGACCGTGCCCGTGTAGCCGTGCCCGACCAGGTTGCCGAGCAACGTGTGGCCGATCGTGCGCGCCTGCCTGCTGGCGCCGATCACCGCGACGCGCTGCGGTCGGAAGAGCGGGTCGAGCGAGGTGGCGGCGTCGCTCACGAGCGGACTCTACCGGCGCGGCCGGGAGTCGCCTACGGCTGGTAGGTCACGCGCAGGACCGACTCCGTGCCGGGCGTGGAGGCCCCGAAGTTGGCGCGGTCGCCGGCATTGTCGGCCCCCGGAGCCCCCAGGAAGCTCACCCGGAACGAGCTGAAGGTGCGGGCCGCCGTGCGGTCGGCCGCGACCTGCGTGAGGACGCCGAGCGTCTTGACGCCGATGGTGGCGTCGAATGGCGCAAGGGTGCCTGCCGTGGAGAGGGCCGCGACACCGAAGTCGGCAACGTCGAGCGAGCCGCCCAGGGCGAGGCTGTCCACCGAGAGGGCGGTGAAGTCGGTGTAGGGCGTCGCGACCGTGCCGGTCTGGTAGACGCGCAGCACCGCTGCGACGAGCGTGGCCGTCCCCGGGATCGAGCCGATGGGGAAGGAGAGGAACCCGCGCAGCTCGGAGTTGTCGGCCAGGTCGCCGGCCTGGGGCGGGACGTTGCCGGCCACGTTTCCGCCGCCGCTGATGAAGCCGGACTGCGTGGCATCCAAGGGGATGTCGAACGTCACGGGTGCCGGGGGCACGACAGGGGCGCCGCCGCCGCCGCCGCCGCCTCCGCCGCCGCAGCCGGCGAGGACGAGGAGGCCGATCAGGGCGGAGGGCATGCGCACGCGGACATCTCCAGGGAGGCAGAGGGGGTTGGGTCGGGTCGCTCGACCTGCTGCAAGGCCCATTCCGCGGCGGCAGGCCGAGAAATGGCTCTCACGCTCCGGGGGGCCGGGGGGCGGGCGGGAACATGCGATCGATGGCCGCACGGTCGCCCTCCAGCGCCACGCGCTGCTGGTAGAGGGCCAGGCCGCGGAGCTGACCCAGCTCCTCGCCGCCGCCGGCGCGGCCGGGGCCGCCGTGGAGCGTCGCGGGGAGCGCCGTGCCGGGGCCGGGCGAGTAGGGGGCCATGGCCTCGCTGCCCAGGTAGAGGCGCCCGTGCCAGGGGCCGATGGCCAGCACCAGCTCGCGCACGAAGGCGCGGTCGTCGCTGAACACGCTCGCCACCAGGCTGCCTTCGCCCTTGCGGACCAGCAGGGCGGCCGCCTCGGCGCTGCCGTCGTAGACCAGCAGCGTGCTCACGGGCCCGAAGACCTCGTGCTGGTGGACCAGCGTCGCCCGGGCGCTGTCGCGGGCCTTGAGCAGCACGGGACCGAAGAAGAAGCCCTTGCCGGGCGCGGCGCCCGTGAGCGGCGGTTCGCTCACGCCGCCGAGCAGCGCGTCGCACTCGCCCAGCAGCCGGGTGACGCCGGCCTTGGCATCGGCCAGCTGGTTCGCCGTGGCGAGCGGGCCCATCGTGACCTTCTCGTCGGCGGGGTCGCCCACGACCGTGGCGGCCAGCCGGGCCTTGAGCTCGCCCTCGACCTCCTCGAGGCGCTCGTGGGGGACGAGGATGCGCCGGATAGCCGTGCACTTCTGCCCGGCCTTCTGCGTGATGTCGGTCACGACGTCGCGCAGGAAGAGGTTCCAGGTCTCGCTGCCCGGCCCCACGTCGGGAGCCAGGACGGCGGCGTTGAGGCTGTCGGCCTCGATGTTCACGCGCACGCTGCGGCGCAGCAGGCGTTCCTTGCTGCGCAGCAGGTAGCCGGTGTCGGCGGAGCCGGTGAAGGCCAGCACGTCCTGGCCCGTGAGATGCTCGAGCAGGTCGCCGGCCGAGCCGCAGAGCAGGCTCAGCGCGCCCTCGGGCAGCACCTTGGCCTCCACCAGGATGCGCGTGACGCGCTCGGCCACCAGCAGGGTGGCCGTGGCGGGCTTGCTCACGACGGGCAGGCCGGCCAGCCAGGCCACGGCCGCCTTC
Source organism: Planctomycetia bacterium (assembly GCA_031413835.1). Classification (GTDB taxonomy): domain Bacteria; phylum Planctomycetota; class PLA2; order PLA2; family JAEUHO01; genus CAXQZU01. The sequence continues at coordinate 7,487 of JANOFW010000502.1, read as the reverse complement.
TCGGCCAGGCCCCAGGCGGGGAAGTTGAAGGCGTTGATGTGCAGCGCCACGCCGTGGCGCGCCAGCCACACGTGCTGGCCCCAGAGCCGCGCCGAGCGGCCCAGCTGCAGGCCCTCGCCGTCGAGGAGCACCTGCGTCTCGCCCAGCTTCGCGCCCCACTCGGCGTAGGCCGCCAGCGTGCCGGTGGCGCCGTCGATGTCGAACTTGGCGTCCTTGCGCGTGTTGCCGCCGTTCAAGATGGCCAGCTCGATCAACGCGTCGCGCTGCGCGTGCAACGCCTTGCTGGCCGCCATCAGGAGCGCGCCGCGCTGCGCGAAGGTGAGCCGCCGCAGGGCCGGGCCGCCCACGTCGCGGGCGTAGGTCAGCGCCGCCCGCATGTCCACCCCGCCGGTGGAGCAGCGCGCCACGGGCTCGCCCGTGGTGGGGTTGACCAAGGTGGCCTGCGCCCCCGTGCCGGCCTGCCAGCGTCCTTGAACGAAGCTCTCGAGCGTCTGCATCGGCGGCTCCTTGCGAGCCGCAGAGACTAGCGCCGGTGTGGCGGGGAAACGCGCTCGGGACGCACCCGGCGAGCGGTCTTGCGCGCCGGGGGGCTCCACTCGTCGGCCAGCAGCGACCAGCGCTCGCAGTCCTCCCAGCGGCCGGCGATGCGCAGCATGCGGCGTGAGAGACCCTCGCGGGAGAAGCCCGCCCCGCGGGCCAGGGCGCGCGAGCCGCGGTTCCTGGGCATGAAGTTGATCTCGACGCGGTGCAGCCGCAGGCGACGGAATACGAACGTGAGGGCCGCGGCGAGAGCCTCGCGCATGTAGCCGCGGCGACGGTGCTCGGCGCCGATCCAGTAGCCCAGGGTGGCGTTCTCGAACACCCCACGCACCACGTTGCTCACGCCCAGGCAGCCCAGCAGCCGTCCGTCCTCGCGGCGGCAGACGAGCAGCCGGTGGTGCGTGCCCGCCTCGAGCCCCTCCAGCAGGCGGCGGAAGCGCAGCGTCCCGCCAGGGTCCTTCACGCGCGGCTCCCAGGGCGCGAGGAGGGCACGGTTCGCTCGGTAGAGCGTCAGGAAGTCGGCGCGGTCCTCGGGCCGGGCGTAGCGCAGCAGCACGCGGGGTCCGCGCGCGACCTCCTCGCCTGCCTGCGGTCGCACGCGGCTCACCGGCCTGGCTCGCTGGCGAGACGGCGATGGCGGTAGGGCTGCTCGAGCATCAGCACGGCCAGAGCCGTGGCGAAGACGCGCCCGCCGGTCTGGCGCTCGTAGGTGCCCTCGGGATCCCACGAGCCGCGCGCACAACCATTCTTGCGCTGGTGGGGGAGCAGCGCGCCCTTGAGCGCGCCCTGCCAGCGCGTCCAGGCCGCCCCGCCCTTCTGGAACGAGCCCAGCGTGCCGTACCACCAGGCGTAGAGCGAGAGGTGGCCCACCTGCACGCGCAGCCGTCCGCGGCCGGGGACCTCGACCTCGCGGAAGGAGATCTTCCAGGCGGGCGCCTCGCCGGCCACGAGCGCGGCGTGCGTGGCGTGCCGCGGCGAACGTGTGCCCGTCTCGAGCAGCTCGCGCAGCGCGAAGGCGGCGTGGCCGTTGCTGGTGGTGGGGGTGTAGCCGTAGGCGCGGCCGTCGAGCAGGTAGGCGAGCTTGCCCTGCTCGGCCTCCAGGCTCGTGAGCCAGGCGTCCACGCCCCGGCCGAGGTCTTCCGGCAGGGCCACGCCTGCGTCGCGTGCCGCCAGCAGGGCCGGCACGACCAGGGCCGTGTAGGGCACATCGCTGCCTCGTCGCCAGGGTGCCGCGTAGCCCCAAGCGCCGTCGGGCTGGCGGGCTCCCACGAGGCGCTTGGCGTTGGCCTCCAGGGCGCGGCGCCAGCGGCCACGGCCCTCGAGCGCCTCGGCCTCGGCCAACGCCTCCGTGACCAGGGGTAGCGCCCAGCTGTCACCCGTGGCGGCCAAGCGCGTGAGCGCCCGCTCAAGGGCCGGGCCCTCGGCTCCGGGCGCCCCCGGGACGTAGCCCGCCCCCAGGAAGGCGAGCAGCGCCAGGGCCGAGATCGCTTCGTCGAAGGGGCAGGGCAGGTCTTCTCCGTGCTGGCCCCTGCCCTTCCCCTCGCACACCGGCCCAGCGGGCGCGCAGCGGCTGGCGAAGCCGTCAGCGTCCCACAGCCCCTCCGGCCCCTGGTGACGGAGAAGCCAGTCGAGTCCCCCCAGGACGGCCTGCTCCGTCTCTGCCGTCCCCCCGTAACGCTTGAGCGCCGCCTCCCGCTCGGGTCCCAGGCGCGGGCCCAGCAGCCGGCGAGCGGGCGCGGCAGGCGCGGGCTCCTCCGCCCGCCCCTCCGAGACGAGCAACAACAGGATGAGGGTCCAGGAGCGGCGCACGGTCTGACTCTACGAACGACCGGGCCTCTTGCCGTCCTGCCAGGTCGGGCTAGGTTGCTCGCCGACCCCGAAGGCGAGGACGGCCATGCTCGGCGCGGCGTTGTGGAACCTCTTCTTGGCCGTGCTTCCGATCCCCCTGGGGGTGGCACTCTCGCGGCGCATCGCGCGGGCCGATCCTGCGCGTCGCTCCCCGGGGCCGGGCATCCTGGCCCTGGCGGCCGCCTGGGTGCTGCTTCTTCCCAACGCGCCCTATCTGCTGACCGACCTGCGCCACTTCCTGTTCGACGCGCGCTGGCGCGAGCTCAGCGGCAGCGCCGCGCAAGATGCCGGGGCATTGCGGGCCTCGGCCCTCTGGGGCCTGGGATTCCTGGCCTACGGCGTGGCGGGCCTGGTGGCGCTGACCCTGGCCGTGCGTCCGGTGCAGGAGGCGATCCGCCGCCATCGGCCGGCGTTGCGGAGGCTCCGGATCCCGCTCTTCCTGGTGGTCGCGCTGGGCGTCTGGCTGGGCCTGATCCCGCGCTTCAACTCCTGGGACGCCCTGCTGCGCCCGGGCGAGGTCGTGGGTGCGGCGCTCTGGGTGCTGACCCAGCCGGTCACGTTGGCCCTGATCGTCGGCTTCGGCCTGCTGCTGGCCATCCTCCACGACGTGGTCTGCGCCACTTGGGACGGCTGGAGGCTGCGTCGCCGACTGGCGCGGCGGGCCCTGGCCGAGGTGGCCACGCCGGCCGAGCGGGCGCGCTGAGGCGGCCAGGGCCCGTCGCGCCCGCCCGGCGGTGTCCCGCTTTGAGCTCTGGAGGTCGTGCTGGGGCACGTCGGGGCGCTGGCTGGGGTGCGGAGGGCCGCTGCGGAGGACGACGTGTAATCTTCCTACATGAGGACGACGCGGGGGCCCGAGCGCCCCCAGCCCAGCGCTCCGCCTACCCGCTGGGACGTCAAACTGGGACAGCACCGTCCGCCCTGCGCCGCGGCGTCCCCCGGCCGCGGGTGCTAGGATCTGGGATTGGACGGGGCGCGCGTGCCCGGCTGGGCACGTTTCGCGAAGCACCCCACGCTTGGAGGGCTTGATGCGTCGTGCCGCCGTGCTGTGTGGCGTGAGCCTGTGGCTGCTGGGCAGCGCGCCCGTGTGCGCCGAGACGCACAAGGACGAGAAGCTCGGCTACTCGATCAACGTGCCGCAGGGCTGGAACGCGATCCCGATCGCGGGCCAGGAGAAGTACATCGTCGCGCGCTGGCAGTCCGACAAGGAGTACCTCGACGGTCGCGAGGGCGTGAGCATGCGCCCCGAGATCGAGGTGGTGCTCTTCGATCCCCACGGCAAGAAGACCGCCCAGGTGCGTCAGGGTGAGGGCGGCACCACCACCGACATCACCATCGAGAACCCCTATCGAACCTACAAGGACTGGGTCAAGGGCGACTCCACCGGTGGCCGCTACATCTCCAAGGAAGAGGAGATCACGGTGGGCGACGTGAAGGTGACCTGGTACGAGGTGGCCTACGAGAAGCTGACGGTCCCGCGTCACGGGCTGGCCTACGTGTTCCACGCCGAGGACATCGACTACTGCTTCACCACCGAGATCCTCGAGCAGCACTGGCAGAAGGCCAACGCGATGCTGTTCCGCGCGCTCAAGAGCGTGAAGCTCTTCCCGCGCACGGGCACCGTCAAGCGCGAGACCACCGGCGACAGCGACGTGACGGTGGTCAAGGACCTCTCCAAGCTCTCGCCCGAGGAGCGCTACAAGCAGCGCGTCGAGGAGTTCGAGCGCAAGCTGCGCATCTCCACCGAGCGCCTGACCGAGGGCTGGAAGGTGGTGCGGGGCAGGCACCACGTGGCCCTGACCCACGCCGACGCCAAGTTCACCGACCGGGTGCTCGAGCAGGCCGACCTGGTGCGCGAGTGGCTGGACGCCAACCTGGCCTACATGGGGACCGGCATCGCGGGGCCGGAGATGCTGCGCATCTGCAAGGACAGCGACGAAGAGCGCGCCTTCAGCGATCTCTCCAGCCGCAGCGGCGGCTGGGTGCGCGAGATCTGCACCTCGCCCTCCGACGGCGCCTGGGGCTTCGGTTGGGTGGCCGGCCGGCTCTTCGACGGCTGGCTCAACGACAAGAACCGGCGCCTGGCCTCGGCGCTCCCTCCCTGGGTGGAGCGCGGCGTCTCCGACTGGATCGGTTCGGCCTACGTCAAGGGCGGCAAGCTCGCCTTCCGTCCCGACGGCGACCTGATCGTGGCGCTCAAGCTCTCGGCCAAGCTCAAGAAGCTGATCCCGGTCAAGGACCTGCTCCAGATGACCTCGGTCCAGGTCATGGAATGGGACGAGAAGGAGCGCGGCGCGGGCGGCGCCGCCGGCGGGGTCCCGGCGCCCGACTCCATGCTGGCCTGGCGCATCAGCGCTTGGCAGCAGACCTCGGGCTTCATGCGCTACCTGCTCGAGGGGCCCGGCAAGCGCGATGCGAAGACCAAGGACCTGCTCCCGACCTACGTGGCGAGCCTCGAGGCCGTCGTCACGGAGCAGGAGGGCAAGCCCATGGAGGCCGGCACGATCCCTTCGGCTCCCAAGACCGAGGCCGAGGAGGAGGAGCGCTTCAAGAACCGCGAGAGCTACTGGAAGGACCACGAGAAGGATCTGCTCAAGGCGGCCTTCGAGCGCACCTTCAAGGACTGGACCGAGGCCGACTGGGAGTCCCTCGAGAAGAGCTACCGCGCCTACGCCGCGAAGTGACGACGACCGGGGAGAGCACCATGCGCACGCCCAGACTCCTGACCCTGCTGGCTCTGCTCGCGCTCTCCTCGAGCGATGCCACCGTGCCGCCGGCCGGGGCCGACACACTGCTGCTGACCGACGGTCGCACGGTGGACTGCCCCAAGGCCGAGAAGCAGGCCGACGGCTCCTGGAAGATCACCTTCCAGAACGGCGAGATCGTCGTGCCCGGCAACCAGGTGAAGGATGCCTTCCTGACCGGCGCTCAGGGCTACGAGCCCAAGAACGACGAGGAGCGCGAGAAGGTCGCCAAGGGCCTCGTGCCCCACGACGGCAAGTGGATGCCCACCTCCGAGCGCGACTCCAGGCTGGCCAAGAGGGCCGCCGAGACCAAGAAACGCATCGAGGAGGCCAAGGCCCACCGCGAGTGGCGCAACCGCTACAAGGCGAAGACCGCCAACTTCGAGTTCGAGTACACGATCCCGCCCGACATCGCCAAGGGCTACATGGACCTGATGGAGACCTACTACAGCGTCTTCACCAAGCAGTTTGGCGTCTCGCGCCCGCCCAAGGAGAAGCTCAAGGTCTGCTTCTATCACGACTACGAGACTTTCCTGGAGGTCTCGGGCGCCGGCTACGGCACCCTGGCCTACTACCGCTTCGTCGCGCCGCGCGAGCTCAACTTCTACTACGACCGCCTGCGCCCCGAGCAGACCATGGCGATCATGTTCCACGAGGCGCAGCACTACCTCTCGCACCTCATGAACCTCAAGTTCCACATCCCGCACAACTTCTCGGAGGCCTTCGCCGAGTATTACGGCGGAAGCACCTGGGACGCGGCCAAGAAGAGCATGGGTACGGGCGGCCTCCAGGAAGGCCGCCTGACCGAGATCCAGACCGACATCGCCGCCGGCGAGAAGAAGCCGCTGCTCAAGTTCCTGCGCAACGAGCTGGGCTACGAGGACTACACCTGGGGCTGGTCCTTCGTGCACTTCCTGATGGAGACGCCCAAGTACCAGAAGAAGTTCAAGCAGTTCTACCTGGCGCTGCCCAACGGCAAGGACGTGGCGCGCACGCCCTTCCAGATGGACATGGTCACGGTCGAGGGCGACGCTCTGCTCAAGGCCTTCCAGAAGTACCTCGGCGCCGAGGACATCCCGGCCCTCGAGAAGGAGTGGTACGACTACATCGACAAGAACTTGAAGGTCCAGACCGTGGCCGGCCTCGAGGAGGCGGCCTTCGCCGCCGCCAGCACCGGCCGCAGCATCCGCGCCCGGCGGCTCTTCAAGGAGGCGGTGGACAAGGGCTCCACCAACCCGGTCGTCTACCTGCGCTACGGCGAGCTCCTGCGCGGCGAGGGCAGCGAGCAGGCCGAGGCCATGTTCCGCAAGGGCCTCGCCATCGACTCCCTCAACGCCGAGCTCTACACCGAGCTCGGCCGCACCATCCGCGGCCGCTCGGGCGAGGCCAACGAGGCCGAAGGCAAGCGGTTGATCAAGCTCGCCGCCGAGCTCGATCCCGACAACGTCGAGACCTGGCTCCTCGTCGAAGACGCCCTCGAGAAGGCCGGCCCGCCCGCCGCCCCCAAGCCCGGCAACGACAAGTATGCGGGTTGCTGCGGCCCCTGGCGCTGAGCCCTAGCGGCGTGCGTCAGAAGTTCCCTTGTGCCGACGTGCGGCGCGCTGGGCTGGGGGCGCTCGGGCCACCGCGTCGTCCTGATGTAGAAAGACTACACGGCGTCCTGCGCGGCGGCCCTCCGCACCCCATCCAGCGCGCCGACGCGTAGCAGCCGGGCGTACGAAGAGAGTTGCGGTTGCGCTGGGGTGTCCCGGCGCCCCCCCCCAAGGGACTTCTGGCGCTGAGCCCTAGCCCTTGAGCGCCTTGAGCATGTGGTTCATGACCTCGAGGTGCTCACGCTGCGGGCTGAAGAGGATGACCTCGGCGTCCTTGACCACGAGCACGCTGTGGCCGGGCGGCCAGTAGAAGATGTCGTTCCCCTTGCAGGTGTCCGGCTTGCCGGAGGCGTACGTGACGACGACCTCGCCGGAGATCATGTAGCCCCAGTGCGGCGCCTGACAGGCGTCGCCCTTGAGGCCCTTGAGCAACGGCGCGATGTCGGTGCCCGCGCCCAGGGAGAAGTACTCCCCGGCCATCTTGCCGTAGCCGGTCGCGTCACCGAACTCGGTGACCTGTCGGGCGACGGCGCCGGGGATGCTGATCTTGGCGGGAACCTGGTCCTTGGGGATGCGCATGCGGGACATCCTGCGGGCGTGCGCTCCGGCCGTCAAGGACGCGCGCTGCGGGCCGTCGCCCGGCTAAATGACCGGCCGCAATTCTGGGACATCACGGGCGGCGCGCTGGGCCGGGGGCGCTCGGGCCACCGCGTCGTCCTGATGTAGACAGACTACACGGCGTCCTCCGCGGCGGCCCTCCGCACCC
>JANOFW010000501.1:0-5420 GCA_031413835.1 Planctomycetia bacterium | reverse complement strand
GCTCGTGTGGCTGCTCGATCCCGGCGCTGCGAAGCCCGTCGTGCCGCCCACGCCTCAGCCTGGGCCCGAGGTGCCCGCGCCCCTCCCCGAGCCTCCTCCTGGGCCGCCTCCCACGCCCGCACCTGACGTCCTGGCGGATCTGCCTGTCGAGCCTGCGGCGGGGGAGGGCGAGCTCGACGGCCAGCCGCCGCGTCTGCTCGACGGCGCCACCGGCACCTGGCCGGAGCGCTTCGCCGAAGGCGCTTGGCTGCTGGTCTTCGCCGGCGGGCCCGACGAGGAAGCCGCGCGCCTCACGCGCGAGGCGGCGCTGAGCCTGCATCGTCGGCTGCTGGGGCGCGGCATCCGCGTGGCGCTGGTGGTCGGCCGCAGCGCCTTCGAGACGCCCGCTGGAACGCTGCTGGAGCCGGTCGAACTCGAGGCGCAGATGGCGGCGCTCGAGGCGCGCGACGGCCTGACCCTGCTGCTCGACCCGCGACGCGACGGCCGCGACGCGATCCGCGAGGCGCGCTACGCGCTGCGCACGCCCAACGCCGCCGTGCTGCTGGTCAACGGCGAGATCGAGGTCCAGACCCAGCCGCCCGAGGGCGGCATGTCGCTCAAGCGCCTCCAGCCCATCGCCAAGCGCGCACGCGACTTCGTGCGGTAGGGGCAATCACGAGGGGCGCCCGTGAAGGGTCGCCCCTTGTGGGCGCCCCTACTTCGGCTCGCGGTCGAAGGCGAACTCGGTCCAGCCTTCCTCGTCGTTGCCGTGCTTGCCTACCAAGCGCCCCTTCTCGATGCGCACCACCAGCAGGTTGCGCGTGGGGAGGTCCTGCGACTCGCCCGAGGTGGGGTTGGTGAGCTTGCGCGACGTGCAGCGCAGGACCACCGACTCACCGCGCTTCTCGCCTTCGGCCTGCTCGAGCAGCACCACGGTGCCCGAGCCCTCCTCGGTCTGGATCGGCACGTCGGCCCGCAGGACGGCCGAGTAGCGGCCCGAGCCCGTGGCGTCGATGCCGATGCGCACGGGGTAGGTGAGCGTGCCTCCCTCTTCGTCCGTCTCCGTCAGGGTGCCTGCGAAGATCCCCGCCAGCGGGTCGTCCGCGGCGGGCGCGGTCGGTCCCGCCGGGCCCTCGCGGCCCTCCTCGCGGATGCCCCACTTCTCGAGGATGTCGGCGGGCAGCTCGTCGAGCTCCGGGTTGGCGATGCCCTGGGTCCACAGCGAGCGCACGTCGATCAGGTAGATGCGCCCGTCCTCTAGCGAGGCCTTGAGCTCCTCGTTGCCCTTGTCGATCATCGTGCTCGCGTCGGCCGAGCCGTGACGCAGTCCGCCCGCCACGCCGGTGGACTCGAGCCCCAGGAGGTTCCCGCCCGGCAGGCGGAAGACGGGGAAGCAGTGCCCGGGGATCAACGCCAGGTGCGGCTCCAGGCCCACGGCGTTGCCCATCGCGGCCAGCAGGATGGCCAGGTCGATGCACGTGCCGCTGCGGTCGCGGATCACATCGCGCGGCAGCTTGACGTGCTGCACCTGGCGCACGTCGAAGGACACCGCCTTGTCCGCCAGCGTGGCCGGGTGCTGGTAGGTGAAGTCGTTGGCGCGCAGCAGGTCGTAGCAGGCGGCCAGCACCCGCACGGCGGAGGCGTCGTCGCTGCTGGCACCCAGGCCGCCGGCGAGCCGGTTGGCCATGGCCGCCATGCGCTTGACCACCGGGTCGTCGCGGCTCACCCAGGCGGCCAGCAGCGGCGCGTTGTTGAAGCTCTCCTGCCAGGTGCCGAAGCTCTCGCCCGCCACGAGGTTGCTGAAGACGAACTCGCCGCCGCCCAGCAGCACCAAGCGACCCGCCCCGTCGTCTTCCTGCTTGGCGCCCTGCGGATCGACGTAGCTCCACTCCGCGCGCAGGTCGGCGGGCGTGTTCGAGCGCAGCTTGCCGATCGCGGCGTCGAGCACCGGGTAGTAGGGCACCACGGCGGTCTGGGCTGGGACCATGTCGCCGACCTTGTTCCACGCACTCCACTCGCTGTAGCGGTCGAGGCGGAAGCGCACGCGCACGTTGTTGAGCAGGCTGCCGCCCGAGTTCTTGAGCACGGCCTTGGCCACCCACTGTGCGGTGAGCTCCGAGCCCAGCCCGTAGACCTTGTAGATGGTGGTCATCAGGCGGTCCTTGAGCTTCAGGTCCAGCGTGAGGGCGGCCGGCCCGGTGGTCTCGGGCAGCTGCAGCTTCCAGGTGAGCAGCTTGCCGTCCCAGTTCGCCTCCGTGGCGCCCGCCGGCAACGTGTAGATCAGCCGTCCGGCGAACTTGACGCCGTTGTCCCAGGCGCCCTCGGTGGCGATGACCGCGCGCAGGCGCCCGTCCACGGGGTCCCCCGCGAGCATCTCACCGCCCTGCTCCACGGGAATCGCCCACGCCCCGCCGCCCAGGTGCCGGCAGGCGCCCAGCTCGCGCATCAGCAGCACCACCGCATGCGCGTCGTCGTCGTAGCCGGCCGTTGGATCAGGGCCGATCTCGTAGTCGGCGCGCCCGCTGCGCAGGTCCTGGAGGAACTTGCGCGGGTCGGGGCTGGCCTCCTTCACCCGGGCGTAGTCCTCGGCGGCAAAGTGGATCTCCACCCGGCCGTCGGCGTCGCCCTGCGGCGCGACGTCCACCGCGGCGTAGAGGCTCACCTTGCCCGCCTCGGGCGGCGGCAGCAGCGTGGGATCCGCCGCCGGAGCGACAGGGGGCGCCGGGGGCGCGGCGGGAGCCGGCTCGTCGGCGCCCAGCGGCAGCGCCAGCAGGCCGAGAAACAGCAGGACCAGGCTGGCAGAGCGCATGGGGATCCCTCGCATGGGTCGCCCGAGGATAGCCGTGCGCCGCAGGGCCTCACGCCTCGGGGAAGAGGGCGCGGTGCAGCGTGCGCACGGCGTCGGCGGTGCGGTCCTCGGGGACGACCAGCTGCAGGTTGGTCTTGGTGCCGCCGTACGAGATGGCCCGGATGGGCATCTTGACGGCCGAAAGCGCCTCGAAGACCCGGTGGGCCAGGCCGGAGAGATCCTGCACACGCTCGCCCACCACGGCCACCAGCCCGTTGCCGCGCTCGACGGTGACCGTGCCCACCTGGGAGAGCTCGCCCACGACGGCCTCGAGCCCCTCGTCGGTGTCCACGCTCACCGTCACCGAGACCTCGGAGGTGGCGACCAGGTCCACGACCACGTCGTGGCGCTGGAAGGCGCCGAAGACCGTGGCCATGAAGCCCGACTGTCCGAGCATGCGCCCGCTGACGATGTTGACCAGTCGGATGCCGCGCTTGCTGGCGATGCAGGCCACGGGCTGGCCGGTGGTCTTGCGCGTGGGCAGGATCACCGTGCCCGGGGCCTGCGGGTCCATCGTGTTGAGGATGCGTACCGGGATCCCCTGCTCGATGGCCGGGTGGATCGTGGCCGGGTGGATCACCTTGGCGCCGTAGTAGGCCAGCTCGCTGGCCTCGGCGTAGGTCAGCGTGGCCACCGGCCGGGCCTCGGGCACGAGGCGCGGGTCGGCCGTGAGCACGCCGCTCACGTCGGTCCAGATCTCGACCTCCTTGGCACCCACGGCCTTGCCCACGATGGTGGCCGAGTAGTCCGAGCCCGAGCGGCCCAGGGTGGTGACGTTGCCGTCCACGTCGCGGCCGATGAAGCCGGTCACGACGGGCACGCCCTTCACCTTGGCCAGGGACGCGCGCAGATTGTCGTAGGCCTCCGGCAGCGGCGTGGCGCGCGTGAAGCGGCTGTTCGTCACCAGGCCCGCCTCGTCGGCCTGCACGTAGGTGGCGGGCACGCGTCGCTTCCTCAGGTAGGCGGCGATCGTCTTGCACGACATGCGTTCGCCGAAGGAGGCCACGGCGTCCAGGCTGCGCGGCGTGAGCTCGCCCAGGAGCCTCAAGCCCTGGAACATCTGCTCCAGGCGCTTGAACTCGTCGTCCACCAGCGTCGAGGCCAGGCCCAGCGCGGCGAGCATCTTGGTCTCGCGCTGTCGGATGGGCTCGAGGTCGGGCTGGCCCTTGGCGGCGGCGCGCGCGCCCGCCAGCAGCATGTCGGTCACGCCCGAGTGGGCCGAGCAGACCACGACCGGCTGGCGCTCGAGCCGGCTCTTCACCAGCGCGACGACCGTGTCGATGCGCTCGCGGTCGCCCAGCGAGGTGCCGCCGAACTTCATGACGATCACGAGGCCGGCCCTCCGCAGAGTCGCAGGACACCCACGGGGATACCACGCGACCCGCAAAGGCCCACGCGTCCCGCCGACCGCTCCTGTCCAAACGGACCCCGCAGCGCCCCACGCCCTAGAATCCGGGCATGCCCGACCAGAGCGAGCTGATCTACGACTGGAACACGGTGGGCGCCCCCCCGGCCCCCCCGCGTCGTCCGGCCCAGGTGGACGACGAGACCATGCGCGACGGCTTGCAGAGCCCCAGCGTGCGGCACCCGGACACCGAGCAGCTGGTCGAGCTGCTCCACCGCATGGCGGCCCTGGGCGTGGAGTCGGTCAACATCGGCCTGCCCGGGGCGGGCCCCCACGTGGAGGCCTCGGCCAAGCGCCTGGCCCGCGAGATCAAGGACCGACGCTTCCCCATCTTGCCCAACTGCGCCGCGCGCACCGTGGTGGCCGACCTCGAGCCCATCCGCCGCATCAGCGAGGAAGTGGGCATCGCCATCGAGGCGGCCATGTTCATCGGCTCGAGCCCCATCCGGCTCGAGGTCGAGGGCTGGGACGTGGACCACCTCCTGCGCACCAGCGAGAAGGCCCTGGCCTACGCCGGGCAGCACGGCCTCCCGATCATGTTCGTGACCGAGGACACCACGCGCACGCCTCCCGAGATCGTGCGCCGGCTCTACGGCCAGGCCCTCGACATGGGCGCCCAGCGCCTCGTGGTCTGCGACACCTGCGGACACGCCACCCCCGACGGCGCGCGCGCGGTGATCCGCTTCGTGCGCGAGGTGGCCCGCGAGAAGGGCAAGCCCGAGGTGCAGATCGACTGGCACGGCCACCAGGACCGCGGCCTGGCGGTGATCAACTCGCTCGCGGCCTACGAGGCCGGCGCCGACCGGCTGCACGCAGCAGGCCTGGGCGTGGGCGAGCGCGCCGGCAACTGCCCCATGGACCAGCTGCTGGTGAACCTGAGGCTCCTGGGCTACCTGGCCCCCGGCCGCGACCTGACCGGGCTGGTGGCCTACGTCGAGGCCGTCTCGCGCTACCTCGACGTGCGCGTGCCCTTCAACTACCCCGTCGTGGGCCACGACGCCTTCGAGACCGGCACGGGCGTACACGCCGCCGCGGTCATCAAGGCCTTGAAGCGCGGCGACAGCTGGCTCGCCAACCGCGTCTACAGCGGCGTGCCGGCCGACGAGTTCGGCCTCTCCCAGACGATCTCGGTCGGGCCCATGAGCGGCAAGAGCGCCGGAGCGATCGGCGTCAATGCAATGATCGCTG
>JANOFW010000500.1:0-11832 GCA_031413835.1 Planctomycetia bacterium | reverse complement strand
CCTTCCTCGAGGGGGTGGAGCGCGTGCGCCTCGAGCGCGACGAAGTGGGCGGGCACGAGCTGGACAGCTTCGAGCGCCGGCTGGCGCACGTGGTGGTGCTGCGCCGCCTAGGCGAGCAGAACCTGGCCGTGGAGGTCGTGCGCGCGGGTCACTCGCCCTACTTCGAGAAGTACGGTCGGTCGCTACGCTTCCACGCCGAGCTCGTGGCCGCGCAGGCCCAGGCACGCGCCGCCAAGCGCGGCATCTGGGGCGCCGAGGGCCCGCGCCACTACCCCGACTACGACGAGCGGCTCGCGTGGTGGGAGCAGCGGGCCCTGCAGATGGAAGCCTGGCGCGCGCTGCCCGCCGCGCCCACGCGCATCGAGCTGGGCACGGAGCGGGCCTCCGAGCAGCTGGCGGCGAGCGTGGGCCGGGAGGTGGTGGTCTTCGGGACCGTGGGCCGCCTGCGGCTCGACGCCTGGCCGCGCCTGATCTGGCTCTCCCACAAGCGCGACGCCGACTTCACGCTCGTGGCGCGCGACGCCGAGGTCTGGGCCGCGCTCGATCACGACGCGCTCGCCCGCCGCTTCGTGACCGTCACGGGCCCGGTGAGCCTCTATCGCGGCCGACCTCAGATCGAGCTCAAGGACCCCTCCCAGGTGAGCACGCGATGACGACCCACAGACCCTCCTGGCTGCTGCTTCTGGGCGCCCTGCTCGTGGCCGCGCCGCTCACGGGCTGCGGCCGGGGCGCCGAGGCCCCGCTGCCCCGCGAGGCGCAGCGCACCGTGTTCCTCTCGCAGGTGCTCTTCGCCGGGGGGGGACGTCTGGCGCCCAATCTGCAGCGGCGTCGCGCCGAGCAGGCGCTGGAGCAGATCCGCAGCGGCACCTCCTTCGAGGAGGTGGCGCGCGCGCAGTCGGAGGATCCGCTCTCGCGCGAGGGCGGCGGCTTCCTGGGCCCCTGGGCCGGCGGACGCGAGGGCATGGAAGCCCTCGACGGGGCAGCCCAGGTGCTCGAGGCGGGCCAGACCGCCGGGCCCGTCCTGAGCCGACGGGGATGGCACCTGCTCCGGCGCCACGGCTACGAGGAGGGTCGGCGGTTGGAGCGCGAGCGCTACCTGCCGCTGTGGGGGCTGGCGATCTCCTGGCGTGAGCTGCGCGACGGCGCCGACCGCAGCAAGGAGGAGGCCCTGGCCCTGGCCCAGCAGGTGGTGACGGAGCTGCGCGCGGGCACGACCACGCTGGCCGATGCCAAGGCGCGCTACTGCCCGGAGTTCTTCGGCCGTGCGGATGGCTGGATGGGCATGCTCGACCGCCGTCGCGAGACCGCGCGCCTCTTCGACGCGCTCAAGCAGGCGCCGGTGGACCGCTTCACCGATCCGCTCGACATGGCCGAGGGCTTCACCATCGTCAAGCACTCGCCGCACCTGCGCTCGGTCGTGCGGCACATCCTCGTGCAACACATCGGCGCCGAGGACGCCGAGCTCAGCGTGCGCCTGCTCGAGTCCGAGGCCCTGGGCAGGGCGCGCCAAGCGCTCGACCTGGCCCGCGCCGACCTCTCCACCTGGGACAGCCTCGTGGCGCGCTTCAGCGACGAGGCCGCCACCTCCCAGGACGGCGGCTCGCTGGGCTGCGTGGGCCCCACCGAGCTCCTGCCCCAGCTCGAGGCCGCCGTGCTCGCCACGCCCCCGGGCGAGCTCCACCCCAACCCCGTCAAGACCCCCCTGGGCTACCACGTGGTCTGGCGCGTGGACTGACGCACTCCGCTGCCGTCCTGTCGACCACCGCCAAAGTGCCGTTGCGCGTTCACGCCCTGCAGGCTCACGCCATTCCGGACTCATGCGCTCGCCGCGCTAGCAAGTGCCCCGAGCTGGAGTCGAACCTGCAACCTGAGGATTAGAAGTCCTCTGCTCTGTCCAGTTGAGCTACCGGGGCGTGAGGGGTCGGAGGGCAGTGTACGGCCGCCCCCAGAGCCCCCGGATCATGGGGCGGGCTCGCCGAGCCAGCGGCGGAGGACGTCGGCCGTGTCGGCGCCGAGGTCGGGTCCGGCCCAGTCGGTGCGGCCGGGCGTGGCGGAGAGCTTGGGCGGGATGGCGGGGAGTGCCAGGGGACGGCCGCCGACGGAGACGTGCTCGATCATGCCGCGCGCCGCGAGGTGCGGGTCGGCCAGCAGATCGGCGGCGGAGCGGATGGGGCCCGCGGGCACGGCGGCGTGATCCATGGCGGCCAGCACCTCGGCGCGCGTGTGACGGCGCGTCCAGGCCGAGATGGCGGCGTCGAGTTCGAGGGCGCGCGGCACGCGCAACGCGTTGCTGGCCAGGGCCGCGTCGCGGGCGAGGTCCTCGCGCCCGATCGCTTCCATCAGGCGCAGGAAGATCGAGTCGCCGTTGGCGCCGATCACCACGTGGTGGCCGTCGCGGCAGGGGTAGGCGTTCGTGGGCACGACGCCGGTGATGGTGGTGCCCGAGGGCTCACGCACGACGCCCTTGCGGTCGTACTCGGGCACGCAGGATTCCAGCACGCCGAAGACGCTCTCGACGATCGAGGCGTCGATCACCTGCCCGGGGCGCCCAGCCGCGCGCTCGCGGTGGAAGAGCGCCAGCAGCACCCCCATCACGCAATGGAACGCGGCCAGCGTGTCGCCCAGCGAGAGGTTGGCGCGCAGCGGCACCTCCCCGGGCTCGCCCGTCAGGTAGCGCAGCCCCCCGGCCGCCTCGCAGACCGCGGCGAATCCCGGCTTGTAGGCGTCGGGACCGGTCTGGCCGTAGCCGGAGACGCGCGCGTAGATGAGCGTGGGGTGCTCGCGGCGCAGGTCGTCGGGGGCCAGACCCCAGGCCTCCAGCGTGCCGGGGCGGAAGTTCTCGATCAGCACGTCGGCCTTGAGCGCCAGGCGCCGGGCGAGGGCGCGGCCTTCCGGCGTGCGCAGGTCGAGCACGATCGAGCGCTTGTTGCGACCCAGGCTGCGCCACCACAGCGAGGTGCCGTCGTCGTCGAGCACGCGCCAGCCGCGCACGGGGTCGCCCCCCTGCGGAGGCTCCACCTTGACGACCTCGGCCCCGAAGTAGGCCAGGATCGTGCCCGCGTAGGGACCGGCCATGAGCTGGCCCAGCTCCAGCACGCGCACGCCGTCGAGCGGCCGCGGGCCGCCTGGGACGGCGGGGGACGGAGAGCCGGCGGGAACGGACATGCCCGGCAGGATAGGCTGGGTGGGTGCGCCCGCGCCATCTCCTCGCCGCCCTGCTCGCGAGCGCCGCGCTCGCCGGGGCCGGCTGCGGCGCAGAGGAGCGCAGCTTCGAGGGACGCACACGCGCGCAGTGGGCCGCGCTGCTCGAGAACCCCACCACGCCGCTGCTGCAGCGCCGCGAGGCCGTGGACGGCGTGGGCGTGCTGGCGCTCGACGATCCGGCTGCCAGCGCGTGGCTGCTGGCCAAGGTGCGTGGCAGCGACCCCGACGAGGAGACGCGCCGTCGCGCGGTGCTCTCGCTGGCGGCCTGCGGTGAGGCGGCGGCCGCCGCGCTCGTGGCGGCGCTCGACGACGCCAGCCCGCGCGTGGTGGAGACGGCCGTGGCTGCCTTGGGGGGCTGGGGGGCGCGCGCAGCCTCGGCCGCGCCCCGGTTGGCCGCTCTGCTGGCCGCGCCGGAGAGCCGCGTGGCCCACCAGGCGGCCCTGGCCCTGGGCCACCTGGGCCCGGCTGCCGCCGAGGCGCTGGCACCGCTCCTCGCGCACCAGGACCCGACGGTGCGCGTCCTCGCCGTAGGCGCGCTGGCCCAGGCCGAGCCGGGTTCGGCGCGCTCGCTCGGGCTGCTGCTCACGGCGGCAGAGGACGCTGACTGGAACGTGAGGAAGCGCGCGCTGACGGCGCTCGGCGCGCGCGCCGCGGACGCCGAGAGGGCGCGGGCGGCCCTCGCTCACGCGCTCGACGACCCGCACCCCTTCGTGGCGGCGGCGGCAGCCCGCGCTCTGGGCGAGGCCGGAGCCCACGCCACGGCGTTCGTCTCACGGCTCAGCGCGCTCTTGGGGCACGAGCCGGGGCCGCTGCGCGCGGCCGCGGCCTCCGCGCTGGGTCGCATCGGTCCCCCGGCGCGGGCCGCGTTGCCGGCGATCGAGACAGCGCTCGCCAAGGAGCAGGGCGCGGCCGCTGCGGCGCTCTGGCTCGCGCGCTGGCGTCTGAGCGGCGAGGCCGCGCCCAGCGTGCGCGGCCTCTCCGAGCTGCTGCGCCAGGGAGGCGCGGCCCCCACCGCGCTCGAAGCGGTCGAGAGCTTGGGCGCCATGGGTCCGGCCGCGGCCGACGCGGCGGCAGCGCTGGCCGGCGCCCTGAGCGACCGCGGGCTGCGCCTGGCGGCGGCGCGAGCGCTGGAGGCGATCGGTCCGGGGGCGCGCGCGGCGAGGACGGCCCTGGAGGCGCTCCAGCACGAGCCCAACGCCGTGGTGCGCGAGGCGGCGCTCTCCGCCCTGCGCGCCCTGGGCCCGCCGGAGGACGGCCCGTGAGCGGCGCGCCGCCGCCCGGTCCGGCCGGGGCGCTCGAGGAGCCGCAGGATCTGAGCACGGCTCTCGCCTGGCTCGCGGCAGACGACGTCCGCCAGCGCACGCTGGCGGCCAAGGCCCTGGGTCGTCAGGGGCCGTCGGTGGCGCAGGCCGTGCCGGCCCTGCTGCGCGCGATCGGGGATCCCGATCCCATGGTGCGTTCGATGGTGGCCTCGGCGCTGGGCAAGATCGGACGTGTCGAAGCGCTTCCCGCGCTGCTCGCCTGCCTCGCCGATCCCGTGGTGCCGGTGCGCTTCTGGGCGGCGCAGGCGCTCGGCCAGATCGGCGCGCCCGCCCCCGGGGTGCGCGAAGCGCTCGCACGCCTGGCGCGCGAGGACGAGGCCCACGTGCGGGCCGCCGCGGCCCGGGCCTTGGCGCAGATCCCGGGCTAGGTGCCGGCGCCGGGGAGCGTAGAATCGCCGACCTATGGCCCGACGACACTCCCTGCGACGCGTCGCCACCCTGACCAAGAAGGTGCACGAGGACCTGCACCGCGGCGGCATGGGCATGACCTTCCGCTACCTGTTCCGCTCCACGGCCATCCTGGCGCGTGTGGTGGCGATCCTGGCCGACCACATCGCCTCCGAAGCCGAAGCGCGCGCGCACGAACGCGTGGCAGAGCGTCAGGCCGGTGGAGAGGCCCGCACCGCGCGCCGCTCCCTGGGCGTGTAAATGACCGGCCGTGATTCTGGGACATCACGGGCGGCACGCTGGGCCGGGGGCGCTCGGGCCACCGCGTCGTCCTGATGTACGAAGACTACACGGCGTCCTCCGCGGCGGCCCTCCGCACCCCGTCCAGCGTGCCGGTCCGCGAGGCCTGGTTTCCGGGCAGCATCAGGGCAGCCTCGAAGCGCCAGGCGGATGGACTCGCCCGGCGAGTCGCCGCTGTCCCAGAATCGCGAACGGTGACTTAGCGCGCCCCGCGACCCTGCCTCCCGCGACCCTGCCTCCCGCGACCGCCGCCTAACGGGTCGCTAGCGCACTTCGGACGGTGTCGCGCAGCGTGTCCATGGCGAAGGGCTTCTCGATCAGCGCGAAGGCGCCCAGTCCCTCGCGCATCAACTCGGGCACCGAGTCGAGGTAGCCGGTCACGATCACCACGGGGCACAGGCGCTTGCCCGTGGAGCGCAGGGCATTGAGCACCTCGGTGCCGCCGCCGCCGGGCATGGACAGGTCGAGGATCAAGAGGTCGGGCTTGCCGCTCACGTAGGTGGAGATCGTCGAAGCCGTGTCGTAGGCCTGCAGCACGTCGTGGCCGTCCAACCGACAGGCGAGCGCCAGCATCTCGCGCATGGCCAGCTCGTCGTCGGCGATCAGGATGCGGGCCATCGCGAGGGGGAGATCCTGCCGAGGAACTAGGAGAATAGCCTGCGCAGCGTTGACTCCACCATGCCCCAGGGCAGAAGCCCAGGCTTCTTGGTCACCTCGACCTTGAGGCAGCGCCCCGCGACGGCGTAGGTGCCCGACGCCACGCCCGAGAACGAGCCGGAAGCCGCGTCGCCCACCATGGCGATGCCTGCCCCGCGCGCCTGGGCACGAGCCTGGGCCAGGACCGCCTCGGCGCTGCGTCCTTCGGCGACGGTGAACTCGAAGGTGCGCGCGTCGGCCACGGGGGAGGGGCTCCGGGGAGGGGGCAGCGGGTCCGCGGAGGGGGCAGCGGGTCCGAGGCTGGTGGGGAAGGGGGTCTATACCGATCGTCGCCGGGCACGGGCCTTTCGGCCCCGCGCTCCCCTGGAGGCCGCGCGGCGCTGCGCCTTCGCTGCCGACGCCGGTCGGGGGGCACCTCCGCCCTCGAGCAGGTCCTCGAGCGCCTTGGCGGTGGCGCGCGGGAAGGGGTAGTCGGCCAGCTCGGAGAGCCGCACGAAGCGCGGCTCTTCGCAGCCCAGGGGACGCGGCCGGCCGGCCGCCGAGCGGCAGTGGAACAGATGCAGCGTGATCGAGAAGTGGCTGTAGGCGTGGTCGATGGCCAGGAACGGGGCCTCGACCTTGACGCTCAGCCCCGTCTCCTCGCGGATCTCGCGGGTGCAGGCTTCCTCGAGGCTCTCCGCCCTCCCGCGCTTGCCGCCTGGGAACTCCCACAGCCCCCCCAGCAGGCCCTCGGCCCTGCGGCGTGCGATGAGCAACCGCTCGCCGCGCCAGACGATCCCCGCGGCGATCTCGTGATGCGGCCCCACCTTGCGCGGCGCCCTCAAGGGCAGTTGCTCGGGATCGCCGGCGCCGCGGCCCACGCAGTCGGCGCTCCACGGACACAGGAGGCACAGGGGGCCACGGGGGAGGCAGACGGTGGCGCCCAGCTCCATGAGGGCCTGGTTGGCGTCGCCCGGTCGTGTCCGGTCGAGCAGCCGCTGGGCCGTCTCGGCGATCACGCGCGCTCCCTGCGGCCGATCCACGCGCTCGCGCAGCCCCAGCCGTCGCGCCAGCACGCGCTCGACGTTGCCGTCCACCACGGCCTCGGGACGCCCGAAGGCGATGCTGGCCACGGCCGCCGCGGTGTAGGGCCCCACGCCGGGGAGCGCGCTCAGCTCCGCGACGCTCTCCGGCAGGCTGCGGCGACCCTGCGCCACGAGAGCCTCGGCCGCGGCCTTGAGGTTGCGCGCACGGCGGTAGTAGCCCAGACCCTCCCACTCCTTGAGCAAGACCTGCTCGTCGGCCCGCGCCAGGGAGAGGAGGGTGGGGAAGCGCTCCAGGAAACGCCCCCAGCGCAGGCGCACGGTCTCCACGCGCGTCTGTTGGAGCATCACCTCCGAGACCCAGATCGCGTAGGGGTCGCGCGTGCGACGCCAAGGCAGGTCGCGCTTGGAGGCGTCGTACCAGGCCAGCAGGAGGCGCCGTGCCTTGCGCGCTGCGGGCAGATCGAGCCCGACCGGCGCGGGCGCCTTGGACGTGGGGCGTCCCGCGCGGGGACGGCGAGCGGGCAGGTGACCTCGCCCGCTCAGCGCGTGGCGCGCGGGGGGCTGTTCAGCGCCACGTCGCCGTTGGGCGGGCAGCCCGGCAGAGCGGGCTCGCGGTGGATGCAGGGGTCGCCGCCGATGCAGGGGTTGGGCTCGCAGTCGCCACGGGCCACCGGCTCGGGCGCAGGAGCGGGACCGCTGGGCGCGGGGAAGCCGGCCGCAGGCGCGCCGCTGCTGGGCGCCGGGAATCCGGCCGCAGGCGCGCCGGTGTTGGGCGCGGGGAAGCCGCTGCTCGCCGGCGCCGCGCTCGTCCCGGGCTTGGGGGCCGACCTGCGGCCCTTGCCCGCCACGGCGGCTGTCTCGGCCCTGGCTGCCTCCTGCTCGCGCGACTCGACCGCCATCTGGTCGAAGTGCGCCTGGGGCGAGGCCACGTACTCGTGCTGGAAGGCATTGGCGCGCGGCTTGGCGTCCGCCGCGGGCGTAGCGGCGCGCGCGGTGCCGCCGCCGTTCGAACCGCGGCAGCCGGCGAGCGCGGCTCCTGTCAGCAGCAGTCCGGCCAGCAGCAGGGCAGAGAGGGTGAGGCGATGGCTGCTCATGGGATCCTCCGACTGGCCGGGTGCGGGGCCCGGCGCGCCCGCGGGCCCAAGCCCACGTCCTCCCCCATGGCTCGCAGCCGAGTTCACGGTCGCATCACCGACCCTCCCCCCTGGGGGGACCGCCCGCCGGGGAAGTCGGGGACCGCCGCCAGGGCGCGAGGCCGTAGGATGCCCCCCACCTCGGGAGGCTCATCGGTGCGGGGCATGGCCGTCAGCTGGGTCTGGGCAGTCGCGCTAGCCTGCCTGGGGTGGGCCGGCGCCTCGGCCCGCGCGGCACCCAAGAAGCCGCCCCCCGCGCCCCCTGGCATGCGCTGGGAAGCGAGCCTCAGGGGGGCCTGGGAGCGCTCGCGGCGCGAGGGCCGGCCCCTGCTCGTGTGCGTGAACGCGCTCGAGAACGAGGGCGCCAACATCCGGCTCGCCACGGAACTCTACCCCTCCGCGGCCTGGGGCCGGGCCACGCGCGCCTTCGTCTGCCTGCTGGCCAACCCCAACGACCACGCCGCGCCTGACGGGTTGTGCTCACGCTACGGCCACGCGCCCTGCGCCTGCCACAAGGACACGCTTTCGTGGGTGCTGCGCACCTTCAGCCCCAGCGGCGACCTCATCAGCCCGCAGCACCTGATCATCGAGCCCGACGGCGGGATCGCCTACCGCAAGGAGTACTTCACCGGGGAGGAGGGGCCGGCGCTCTTCGAGACCTACCTGACGCAGCTCGCACCGTTCTCAGCCCAGCGCGTCGCGCGTCTGGACCGTGAGGCGCGCATCGCGGCGCTGGCCAAGGCGCCGCCGGCGGAGGTGGAAGCGCTGGCGGTTGCTTGGCTCGTCGAGCCAGAGGACGGGCTCTCCGCGCTAGGCGTGGTGTGTGCCCTGGAGGATGCGAGCGACAAGCCGCGGCGCCACGCGCTGCTCGCGGCCTTGGCCTCGGCCCGGCCCGCACAGGCCTCGGGCCTCGTGCCCTGGCTCGAGGGGGCCAGCGCGACGCCGGACAGCGAGCCGGGCGAGGCGCTGGCGTGGGTGCGCGCACTGCTCCGAGTCGATCGCGAGCTGGGCGTCTGGGGGGCGGCGCGGGTGCTGGCGCGTACGCGCGCGGCGGGGCTGCGCGCGGACGTGCTCGAGGCCGTGAGCGGCGCGCGCGACGGCCGTGGGGCCGCAGCGTTGCTCGTCGCCGACCGCGCGGCCCTGGAGGAGGCGCTGCGGCTCGCTGGACAGCCGCCGCCCGCGGGCCTCTCCGCCCCAGACGACGAGGGCCTGAGCGCCGTGCCGCTGGCACGCCGGCTGCGCGCGCGGGCCCACGGCAAGCAGGCCGCGACGCCGCTCCCCGAACGCCTGGCCGACCTGCCGCCGGGCGCGCTGCGCGCCGCGCTCCTGGCCGCGACCTCCAGCGACGTGAGCGCGCACGCCGAAGTCTTGACCGGCGTGCTGACCAGGTCGCCCTACGCACGCGTGCGCTGCGCGGCGGCGCTGGCACTGCTCACGGCCAAGCAGGGGGCCGCGGGGGCGGTGGAACGCACGCTGCGCGCAGCGCTGCTCGACCCCTTGGAGGGCCCCGAGACGCGCGCCTCGGCCGTGGCGCGGCGGGGGGCGGATCCGGGCGAGGACGCGGAGGAGTGGACCCGCGTGCTGCGCGCGCGCCTGGGAGGCGCGAAGTGAGCGCCCCCGCGGCCCCCTGCATGCGTCTGGCGACGCTCTTCCTGGCAACGCTGGTGCTGCTCGGCTCGCGCGCCGTCTGCGCGCGCGGCGAACCCTCCCTGGCCGACCTGCGCCGCGCGCTGCTGGAAGCGCACGGCGACGACGCCGTGGGCCGCGCGCTCGACGCGCTGCAGGCGCGTGTGGGCCAGGGCGGCGAGCTCTCCGATCTGGGCGCCTTCGGCGACTGGCTGGGCGGCTTGCCCGACGGCCGCGCGACAGAGCCTCTCGTGCAGCTGCGCCGCGGCTGGGCCTACGTGAGCGCCAAGCGGGGCAAGGACGCGCTCGCCCCCTTGGAGAGCGTGCTCAAGGACGATCCCAGCAAGGGACTGGTGCGCGCCTACCTGGGCGAAGCGCTGCGCCAGGCAGGCAGGCTCGAGGACGCGCTGGCGATGCTGGCCACGGCCGTGAAGGCCGGCTACGACGCCCCGCACCTGCACGAGTCGGCCCTGGAGGCGGTCCTGGGCCTGAGGCGCGACCGGCCCGCGCGCGAGGCGCAGGGCCTGCCCGCCTACGCGCAAGCAGCCGGCCCCTTCCTGCTCGTCGTGGAGGATGACGCGCTCCACGCCACGCTGGCGCGCGCGCTGCTCGACGACCTCGCGGCCTTCGACAAGCCCGACAGCGTGCGCGGCCTCGCGTGGGCCGGCGCGGCGGGCGAACACGCCTGGCACGTGCTCGCGCGCACCGATCAGGTCGAGGGCGGGGCGCGGCTGGCGCTCGACGCCGCGCTGGCGTTGGAGAGCGCGGACAGCGCCGCGCAGGGCCGCACGCCGCGCTTCGACCTCCTGGCCCGAGCGTACGTGCTGGGCAAGCCCACGGAGCGCGAAGGCCACGACCTGCCCGAAGTGCTGCCGCTCTTGGCCGAAGCGGCGCTGGCCGAGGGCCGCTACGCGCTGGCGCACCGCCTGGCCCGCGAACGCCTCGAGCTCTCCGAGAGCCCGGCGGCGCGTCGCGTGCTGCTCCGGCTGCCGCCCGACGTCGGGGACTGAGGCGCGCACGCCGCCGTCCGCGCGCGGGCCACCGCGGGGTCGCCCCTGGAGACGGGCGGCCCGCAGGGGGGGGAGGTGATTTCCATTTGTATAGATATTTATCTAGCAACTATGGGCCACGGCGGTGCATCGTAGGGGCATGAAGTACCCCCTCGTCAGCCTCGCCCTGCTGCTCACCTCCAGCCTCCCGAGCGCGGTCGCCGACCCGGCGCCCCAGGCTCCCCAGCGTTCGATCGCGGAGGTGGCCAGCCAGGACAGCCGCTTCAGCACCCTGCTCGCCGCCGTGAAGGCGGCTGACCTCGCGCCCGCACTCGCGGGCCCCGGCCCGCTCACCGTCTTCGCCCCCACCAACGAGGCCTTTGCGGCCCTGCCCGAGGGCGTGGTGGCCGGGCTGCTCACGCCCGAGCGGCGCGGCGACCTGCTGCGCGTGCTCACCTACCACGTGCTCAGCGGCAAGGTGCTGGCGAGCGACGTGCTCAAGGTCGCCCAAGCCGCGACGCTCGCCGGTCCCAGCCTAGCCTTCGGTCTCACGGTGGGCGGGGCGAACGTGATCCAAGCCGACATCCTGTGCAGCAACGGCGTGATCCACGTGATCGACCGCGTGCTGCTGCCCCCGGAGCCCACGCCCATGGCGGCCCTGCCCACCGTGCCGATGCCGATGCATGCCCTGGACGCGGTGAGCGCCGCCATCGAGCGCGGCGTGCCGGTCTACAACGCCGGAGACCCGAGCGGGTGCGCCGCGATCTACGCGGCCACGACGCGCACGCTGCTTGCCACCCCCGGCGCGCTCGGCGAGCTGCACGCCTACGACCTCGGCGAGGCGCTGGCCCAGACCCACGAGGGTCCCGAGGCGCACGCCTGGGCTCTGCGCCGCGCCTTCGACCGCCTGCTCGCCGACGGCGAGTTCAAGCCGCGCCTGGAGGCGCCGCTGCCGGCGGGCTTCCCCGGCCCCGGCCCGGTGGGGCGCGTGGTGACCAAGGCCTACCCCGCCTACCGCGCGGCGCGCGCGACCGGCGGCGAACGCTCCTTCTGGACCCTCTTCCAGCACATCCAGGCCCAAGACGTCAAGATGACGGCGCCGGTCGAGATGACGCTCGACGAGGAGCTGCGCTCGACCGACATGGACTTCCTCTACGAGCACCCCGCTCAGGGCGCCTCCGGCACCCAG
>JANOFW010000499.1:0-2221 GCA_031413835.1 Planctomycetia bacterium | reverse complement strand
CGCACGAAGACGTAGGCCGCCCCGCCACCCTCGTGGAGCGCGCCCACCACGAGCGTGTCGCCCGCGATCGCGACGCTCCAGCCGAACTAGGCGCTGACACCGGTGTTGGAGGCCTTGAGGTAGGCCTGCTGGCTCCAGGTTGCTCCGTTGCGCACGAAGACGTAGGCCGCCCCGCTGTCCCGCGCGCCGTTGTCCGCCTGGTCGCCGTCCACGCCCGTGGCGCTGCTGTACTCGAAGCACGCACCCACCACCAGCGTGTCGCCCGAGACGGCGACGCTTCTCCCGAAGGCGTCGCCGGTCCCGGTGTTGGAGGCCTTGAGGTAGGCCTGCTGGTCCGTGAGCGTCCGGTTGAAGACGACCGTGTAGGTCGTCATCGTGATCCCGTCTCCGGCCGTCACCTCGATCGTGACCGGCGTCAGGCCCGGCGGCAACGCGATCGCCGATGAGGGGGTCCCGGAGGCCGTCGTCACGGTGTTGACCTTGATCGTCGCGGCCGGATCCACGGCCGTCGGCGTGACCGTCGTGCTGGTCGTGGTCAGCGCGACGA
The DNA here is from genome assembly GCA_031413835.1 of Planctomycetia bacterium. GTDB lineage: Bacteria > Planctomycetota > PLA2 > PLA2 > JAEUHO01 > CAXQZU01. The sequence goes on along the minus strand of JANOFW010000499.1, from coordinate 1,674 downwards.
GCACGCTGTAGGAGAGCTGCGCGGGGCCGAAAACGGGCGCCAGCGTGCCGGCGGAGGCGGCCAGACCGCCGAGCGCCGAGCGCTTGCGCGTGAAGACCACGGTGGTGGTGCGTGTCGTCGTGGCGTCAGGCGCCGTCACGACCACCGTCACCGGCGTGGTGCCCAGCCCCAGCGGGACCTGAACCGAAGCCACGCCTGAGGCCACGGGATAGCCGTTCACGCTGATCGTGGCGCCTGCCGCTTGCGCCGTGGGCGTCACCTGGACCAACGCGTGGAGTAGTGCCGGCACCACGCTGTAGGCCGTGACCGTCGGCGCGAACGCAGGCGACAAGGTGCCCGCCGAGACCGTCAGGCTGAGCAGGCTCGCGTCACTCGAGGAACCGCCTCCGCCGCCTGCGCCGCCACCCCCCCCTCCGCCCCCGCCGCAGGCCCCGACGCCGGTGAGGGCCGTCAACGCCAGGGCCAGCATGGCTGTGCGGATCGGGGTGCTCACGGAGTGTCCCTCCCGGATGCCGCGGCCCAGGGTACCTCCGGGGCTGTTCTGTGCGGCGGCCCCGGGGCGGTCGGGCGCCGAGAGGGCCGCGTGGAGGGGGCCTTGTACGATGTCCCCCCACGCGCGCCCTTAGCACAACGGATAGTGCACTGGCCTCCGAAGCCAGTGATAGGGGTTCGATTCCCTTAGGGCGCACCAGGTGGCGGGACCCGGCGGTCGCGGAAGCGACCGCCGGGTCTCGTTAGGCCAAATCGGTTTTTACGGGCGCGGGCCCGGGAGGCCGGCTGTCGCCGACGGTGCGGGTCCTCGCGGCCCGGGCCGCGAGCTCTCCAGACTCTCTGACATCGGGGGTGCCCATGAAGGCCCGTTGGGACGACCTGCGCCGCGCCACGGCTTCCAAGGACGGCGAGGGTGCCGAGCGCATCTGGCTCGAGCTCATCGAGTCCCAGTCCGAAGCCCTGGACAAGCTGCTCTTCGCCGCCAAGGAGTCGAGCCTGCATCAGGGGGGCAAGCGGCAGGCCGGTCTGCTGCTCTGGATGCTGGCCGAGAGCCTCAAGGAGAAGGGCCGCGACAAGGACCTGATCCAGGTCCACTGCCTGCTGGCCACCATGGGGCCCGACGACGGCACGCTCAGGACGGCGCTCATCGAAGCCGCGCGGCGCGCCCACGCGGGCCGCAGCGACCTCGAGGTCCTGCTCGAGAAGAGCGGCGTGCTCAACGGCGCTACCACGGAGCTGGCCACCCAGGCGCAGGCCTTGGAGCGCCACCTGCGCATCGAGACCGGGAGCTGGGTGTTCCACAAGTCGGGCTGGGGCGCGGGCAAGATCACCGGCTACCACCCCGAGCGCGGGCGCTGCGTGATCGACTTCCGCACCAAGGCGGGCCACGAGATGGACATCGAGGCGGCGGCCACGCTGCTCGAGCGCCTGCCCGCGGACGACATCCGCGTGCTCTCCATCGCCGACCCGGCGGGCCTCAAGGAGCTGGCCGAGAAGCGCCCCGAGGAGCTGGTGCGTCAGGTCCTGGCGCGCTTCCACAACAATGCCTCCCTGCGCCACGTGAAGGACGCGCTGGTGCCCGACGCCGTGGCCGGCACGGTGTGGCTCAACTGGTGGAAGGCCGCCAAGAAGCGCCTGCTGATGGATCCGCGCTTCCAGGTCGGCACCGGCGCCGACCCGCGG
>JANOFW010000498.1:0-5012 GCA_031413835.1 Planctomycetia bacterium | reverse complement strand
CCGCGCAGCAAGAGCTCGGCCAGGATCGCCAGCTCGGCCTTGCCCACGCTCAGGTGCGTCTCGGCCTGGTGCGCGTAGCGCCGCGTGCGCCCACCCTCGCGCTCGAGCTCGAGCGCCCCGCCCTTCGCCAGCAGGCTCTTGAGCGCGCCCTCGACCTGGTAGTCCTGCGCCTCCATGTGCGGGTCGCGGTTGCTCTTCTGGTTCGCTCCCGCGACCAGCGCGTTGACCGTCAGCGGGTAGGTCTCGGGGACGGTCAGCTGCTTCACGATGAGCACACCGACGAGACGCTGTTCGAGGGAGTCGAGGTCGAGGGGCATGGCCTACCTCCTACCACGCGGCGGGCGCGAGGCGCACCGGCCTCCACAGCCTCGTGCCGTGCGCCTGCTGGAGGCGCGCGGCCTCCTCCAGGAACGCGGCCCAGCGCAGCGTGGCGATCGGACGCGGCGCCTCGTGCAGCGGGCGGAAGAAGTCGTCGTGGTGGCAGGGGACGAGCACCTTGGGCCTGAGCCGCTCGCCCAGGCGCTCGAGGTAGCGCGGCGTGCCGGCGCGCGCCGCGAGGCAGGCCACGAGCACGTCGGCGGGCCCCTGGCGCAGCAGCGAGGCGTCGCGGAGCCCCGCGCTCCCCTGCAGGAAGACGCTGTGGCCGGCGACCTCCACGCGCCAGGCGAAGACCTCGCCGCGCGGGTAGCGGAACGGAGTGCCGGGCAGCCCGTGCTCGCCCAAGGTGGCGCGGTCCACGAAGCGCACCAGGGGCACGACGCCGTGCTCGGCGCCCACGGCCTCGACCGTGAAGGGGCCCACGCTGAAGCGCGCGCCGTCCTCTGCCGTCTCCAGCCGCGCCCCCGCGACCCCCTGACGTCGGCAGAGTTCGAGCACCGTGGGACCACCCACGAGGCGCGCCTCGGGCGAGGCGGTGGCGAGGGCTGGCAGGTCCATGGCGTGGTCGTGGTGCGCGTGACCGACGAAGGCTGCCGCCAGCCCACCGAAGTGGCGCGCCACCGCCGCTGCGTCGCTGCGCGGCTTGCGGAACAGCGTGGCGGCGAGGCCGGGGCGGCTGGCGAAGGGGTCGAAGGCGATGCGCGTGCCGCCCTGCTCGAGCACGAAGCCCGCGACCCCGGTCCAGGTCACGGTGAGGCCCAGCGCCGCTGCGCCTGCGAGGGGAAAGGGTTCGGGGGCCGGGGGGAAGGGCGGCGTCTGGGCGGCGTGTTCCGTGCCCGCGAAGCCCAGCAGGCAGACGAGGCACACGGCCTAGCCTGCCGCGGTCGGACGCGCTTCCGCCGCCTCGGGCCCGTTGCCCGCCGTGGCCGGCAGCGGCGGCAGGGGCGCGGGGTTCGAAGGCGGCGGGGGCGGCGTGAAGGTGCGCGCGCCGGCTTCATCGAGCAGCAACGCCTCGAGCAGATAGGCCTCGGCCGTGCGCTTGGGGCCCGGCGCGCCCACCGAGGTGCGGTACTGGGCCTTCACCCGCCGGCGGCGGTAGGAGGAGTAGAGCGCCTTGGGGTCGCCCAGGAGCCGGCGCAGCTCGCCCGGCAGGAAGCCCAGGTAGCGCTCGACCTGCTCGGGCCCGACCACGTTCTTGCCGTCCTCGCTCATGCGCTGGCGCACGCGCTCGAGGCTCTCGTAGGGCAGGTCGAAGAGGAACTCCTCGAAGGCCTGGATCTGCACGCTCTTGCCGGCGTGGTGCGTGAACCACTCGATGAAGCGCTCGTCGCAGTCGGCGAAGAGCAGCTGGAACATCTCCGAGGCGCCCATCATCGTCCCGAACGCACGGGGCGCGCGCATGCGCGCGGCCCAGGCCGAGCGCAGCAGCGGGCAGAAGCGGTCGGTGGCGAAGCGCACGCGCCCTTCCCACACCGCCACCAGGTTCTGGGCCGCGAGCACCTTCACCGGGTGCGTGGTCGTCTTGCTGGTCACGAAGGCGGTGTAGAGCTCTTCGGCCAGGCGCGTGTACACGGCCTCCTCGATGCCCGCCGCCAGCTCCTTCAAGAGCGGCTCGCGGTCCTCGACGTGCTTGCAGGCGTCCACGCAGTAGGCCAGCGAGGTGAAGAAGTTCACCTTGGCGATGGCGAAGGTGCGCGAGAGCACGGCTTTGGTCGGCAGGGCCCATTCGAGCCCATGCTCGCCGCGCTCGATGAGCGTCTGCATCAGGCTCTCGAGCGAGCGCACGCGCGTGCCCAGCGAGCGCCGCTCGCGCAGCGAGGGGTAGGCCTCCATGGCCGCCACGATCCCGGCCAGGCCGTTGAGGCCGGTGACGAGCGCGCGGCGCAGGTCGGGCGCGTAGGAGCCCGCCACGGGCAGGAACTTCTGGACGCGCTGGGTGAGCGCCACCTCCTTGGGGGCGAAGATGCGCTCGAGGGGCAGATCCTGGCGCAGGCTCACGACGCTCTGGGACCCCTCGCCCGTGGGCGTGGGGTCGGCGAAGGGGAACTTCGGCTCGTCGCTGGGCAGCATCCGGGCCGCCAGCGTAGCCCACGGTTCCCGCGCATGACCTCCCCGTGACGAACGCCTCCGTGCCCGCCCTCGGCTCCGGCCTGTCAGCCACCTTGGAGGCCTTCCGGGCGGGGGCCGCGCGTGCTACGAAGGGCGCCCGTCGGAGGGAGTTTGCCCTCGCCCCGGTCGCCCGGGGTCGGAGCGTCCACGTTGGGAGGCAGGCATCATGAGGGTCCTCAGCTTCTGCGCCGCGATCCTGGCGCTCTCCCTCCTCGCCGGCTGCGCCAGCGGCAGCCGTCGCGGCGTCGATTGCGGTTGCGCGCCCACCTGCGTGCCCAGCGGCTGCGGCGGCCTGCCCACCGACCTGCCGAGGGATCCCGACCCCTGCCTCAAGTATTGCAAGAAGTGGGTGCCCCCGGTCTACCGCGACGTGCCCAGCCTGGAGATGACCCCCAGCTGCATGCAGTCGGTGGATCGCAAGATCATGAAGACCTGCTTCGTCGAGCGCGAGGTCAAGCCGCGCGAGTGCAACTACCTCACCAAGGAGAACTGCCCCTGTGACGCGACGGCCGTCGAGGTCTGCGCAGGCGGCTGGAAGTGGCAGGAGGTCGGCTGCGACTGCTGGAAGTACTGCTACCAGCCGCCCACCTACAAGTGGTGCCCGAAGACGGTCACGGAAGAGAAGATCTGCTACTGCGCCGAGACCCCGCCCGAGTACGAGACCGTCGCCGTCACCTGCCCGACCACCACCTGCGACGTGCAGTACGTCCCGGCCAAGTACAACGTCGTGTGGAACCGCGAGTGCTACCGCCCCGGACACTACGTCTGGGTGCCGGAGAACGACGCCTGCGGTTCTTGCCAGCGCGTGCCGTGCGAGCCCCGGACGTACTTCGTGCCTACGCCCAAGGCCGGCGTCTCGAAGACCTGCCCTCGCTGCAACTGAACGCGGCGCACCAGCGCCCACGGTTGGCCCCTGTCCCCCGGGCCGCTATCTTCCCTCGCACGCCTCCGTCGTGGGGGCGCAGGAGCCCTCCGCCATGACGCACGTGGTCACCGGTCGCTGCGTGGATTGCCGCTACACCTACTGCGTCGTTGAGTGCCCGGTCTCCTGCTTCTGGGAGATCACCGAGCCGCGCATGCTCGTGATCGATCCTGGCACCTGCATCGACTGCGAGGCTTGCGTGCCCGCCTGCCCGATCAACGCCATCTGGCCCGACCACGAGCTGCCCCCCGAGTACGCCGAGTGGACGGCCCAGAACGCCGACACCTTCGCCAAGGGCAAGAACATCACCGAAGGCACCGATCCCCTCGACTCCGCCAAGCTGATCGAGGAGATCCAGGCCGAGGAGAAGGCCAAGGGCTGGGCGATCAAGGAGCCGAGCAAGGCGTCGTGAGGCGGCCTACTTCTTCGGGTTGATGCGCTCGAGAGCGGCCGCGGCGGCGCCCTTGACCCCTCCGTTCCAGTCGGACTCGGCCATCTTCGTCAGGGCGGGGACGGCGGCGCGGACCTTGAGCTTGCCGCAGGCCTCGGCGGCCCAGCTGCGCATGTTGTGGTAACGGTCGTTGAGCAGGTCCACGAGCAGCGCGTGGGTGTCGCGTTCGTCGCCGGCCAGCGCCACGAGCACGTTGAGCGCGGTCTGGCGCAGCTTGTGGGTGCCGCCCTTGCCCCAGGCGTAGCCCAGGTGTTCCTTGGCGCGGTCGATGGCGGTGCGGCCCCCCAGCGCCCCCAGGCCGTCGAGGGCGGCAGCGCGCAGCACGTCGCCGTGGGAGTCCACCGCGAGCAGGCCGACGAGCACCTCCTGCGCGCCCTCGGCGTGTACCTTGCCCAGCGAGCGCGCGGCGGCGGCGCGACCGTAGTCGTTGCCGTCCTCGAGCGCGGCCTGCTTGAGCCTGCCGGCCGCCAGCAAGCGTGAGCCCAGGCCCAGGGCCTCGAGCGCCGTCTCGCGCACGCGCGGATCGTCGTCGTGGGAGGCCGCGAGCAGGACCTGCGTGGCCTGCTCGCCCCAGGCGCCGATTTGCAGCCGGCCCAGCACGCGGGCGGCCTCTTCGCGCACGGCATAGGAGGCGTCGTGGTCGGAGGCGGCGGCGAGCAGCGGGACCGCCTGCCCGCCGAACGGCTCGAGCGCGTAGACCGCCTCGAGGCGTGCCGTGACATCCGGGTCCGACGCCAGCATGGCCGTCCAGGCGTTCAGGTCCGCCCCGTAGCGCACCTTGGCCAGCAGGTCGCCGTTGACACCCACGCGCACGTAGGGCGCCTTGGCGCACACCTTGAAGCTGTGCTTCTCCTGGGTGATCGCCAGCACCTCCAGGGGCCCGTCGGGGCCGCAGCGCACGGGCAGGTTGAGGCGGAACAGCCCCTGGCCGCCCTTCCTCGACTGCACCTGGCGCACCTCCAGCGTCCCGGCTCCGGGCTCGTAGCTCACCTCCAGCACGGGGTAGCCGGCGCCGTAGACCCACTGCTCCCAGAACCACTTCAAGTCGCGGCCCGCCGCCGCCTCCATCGCGCGGCGCAGGTCCTCGCTCGTGACCGCGCAGTCGCGGCGGCCGGCCACGTAGCCCTTGACGCCCTTCCAGAACGCCTCGTC
>JANOFW010000497.1:0-3268 GCA_031413835.1 Planctomycetia bacterium | reverse complement strand
CCTCGGCGGCCGGGCCGCCGGCGGGGGCCGTCACCACCGCGGCCACCGTGGGTGCGAACGCCCGCTCGAACACGGCCACGGAGCCCTCGTCCTTCACGCGCAGCTGGATCTGCAGGATGCGGCGACGGCTCTGCAGCATGACGTTGCGCATGGCGCCTTCGCCGAAGCTCAGCGCCGGCCGGCCGGCGAAGGTGCCCGACACGCCCGCAAACGTCTCGAGGAGCTGCCCCTGATCGGCCGTGGCGTGGATCGTGGCGAAGAGGCCCGGCCCACGCACCACGACCGAGCCGCGCGCCGCCTGCGCGGACCAGCCCTCGGGCAGCCCACGCAGCTCGATGCCGCTCGTGGGGTGCAGGAACCAGCGCTCGGGCGTCTCGCCGGTGAGCACATGGTCTCCGTCGTCGGGGTCGAGCTCGAGCACGACGCCGTCCTCCTCCACGCGCAGGGCACGCAGCGAGATGCGTCCGTCCACGCGCGCGGAGACCACGCCGGGGAAGCTGTCGGCGCTGTCGGAGTAGCCGAAGAAGAGGTAGCGTGCGGCGGGAGCGATCTCGCCCGTGGTGGGGTCGGCGGCGATCCAGCTCCCCACCCAGATCTCGGCCCAGGCGTGCGCGCCCCACATCGGGCCGACGTTCACCCAGCCGCTGCAACGACGCGCGGGAATGCCCGCCGCGCGGCACAGCGCGACGAAGAGCAGGCCGTGCTCGCTGCAGTCGCCCTGGCGCTTCTCCAGGATCTCGAGCGCCGAACCCTGGGCCACCTCCAGGCTCTGCTTCTCGAGCTCGTCGAAGACCCAGCGCGCCAGGCGCGCCGCCGCCTCGCGAGCATCGCGGGTGTCGCCGATGGCCTCGCGCGCGGCCGCCACCAGATCCGGGTGCTTGCAGGGCATGAGGGACGTGGGCTCGAGGTCCTTCTCGAAGCCCGTGGGGTCGATGGGCAGGCGCGTGGTGGCGTCCGGATCGTCGTGGCGACGCAGCTCGGCCGGGATCACCCAGCCGCGCTCGCCGTCACGGCGCGCCTCGCCCACGACGCCCCACGGCGAGTCGGTGAAGTCCGGCAGCTTGCGCTCGGCATCCTCCTCGAGCCCGATCTCGATCCACAGCCGGTCGGCGCTCATCACCCGCTCGACGCTGGGGAGCGACGGGGCGGTGATGCTGAAGGAAGGCGGCCGTCCCGTGAGCCGTCGCGCGCGCGCCTCGGTGACGCGGCGCTGCACCATGCCGGTGTCGCTCGACGTCTGCACGAACGCGCCCTGTGCGTCGAGCCACATCCACGACTCGGAACGCGTCTCGCGGTGGCGCAAGACGACCTTCGTGCCGGCCACGGGCCCCGCCTCGCCCTCGATCACCTCGGGACCGAGCACCTCGATCGCGCTGAGATGCGCGCGCTTGCCTTGGATATCGAGCTCGCGCAGCTCGAACGTCGTGCCCTTGACCAGCGTCCCCCCGCGCGCGCGTTCCGAGAGGAAGGCCTCGGCGTCGGCGCTCACCGGCGCGTCGAGGGGGATCGTGGTCACGAGCTCGTGCCCGTCCACGACGGACGTGTGGACATAGGCGCTTCCCGACCAGGTGAGCGTCTCCACCGAGACGCGCTCGGCCTCGCGCACCTCGATGCGCTGCGACCAGAGCGAGCCGTCGGCATCGCGCTCGAGGTCGATGAGCGTGCGCGTCTCGAAGACGTCGATGTGGCCCGCCATGTCGCGCGCCGTGCGCGTGACGCTCTCGGTGCGATCGTGCACGGTCGCCCGCCCGCCCCAGGTGGAGTGCGTCCAGGCCACGCTGGCCCAGCCCACCTTCTTCCCGGAGCGCACGATCTCGTACCAACGCGGGGGGGCCAGGGGGGCGGGCTCGTCCGCCGCGACGCGGCTCCCGGGCGCCCAGGCGGCGGCCAGGACCAGGCACGCCAGCAGGCGGGAGACCCACGCGACGCCGCCCAGCCTCCCGAGCAGCCTGCGGGGCTCAAGCGCGGGGCCTCGCGGGGGAAGCGTGCCGACGAACATGCGTTGGACCTCCTGGGGCCGCATGCTACGCGGAGCCGCAGGGCCCACGCGCGCCGTCCACGCTCGACTTCCCCGCGCACGGTCGTGGCACTGGCTGGGGGCGCTCGGGCCCCCGCGTCGTCCTCATGTAGGAAGACTACACGTCGTCCTCCGCGGCGGCCCTCCGCACCCCAGCCAATGCCCCGGTGTGCCCCAGGCTGAAAAGCGGAACGCAAGCGGAACCGCCACCGGCCCACGCTGGGCTTGCGCCCGGACGCGTCCACGCTGGAATGCCTGCATGCCGTCCCCGCGCCTCGTCCGGTCCCTGGCCGCGCTCGTGCTCGGGCTCGCGCCGGGCTGCGGCGACCGCGCCCCCGCGCCGGCCCCGCCGGCGGGAGGCGCGCCCACCTGGAGCGCCGCGCGCGACGAGGGCCCGAGCGGCGGGGTGCTGATCGACCTGCGCGCCGACGCGCCCTGCCGCGTGCACCTGCGCGTGCTGGGCGCGCCTGAGGGCCCGAGCCAGCAGACCCCGCGCCTGCTCGCCGCCGGCGAGGCGGCGCGCCTGTGGGTCAGCGCCCGCGTGGAGCCCACGCCGAGCAAGGCGACGTCGGTCGCCGCCAGCGATGCGATGGCGGGGCGGACCGAGGCCTGGGTGAGCACCCTGGCCTACGGGTGGGAGGACGACGTGAGCGCCAAGCGCGTGCATGTGATCGGCGCGCGGCCGGGCCGCGGGCGCACGCTCGGGAGCTGGACGGTGGCCCCCTCGCCGCTGCCCGTCACCCTGCCCTACGAGCGCGATCTCGAGCTGGCCTCGACGGCGATCGCCGACGGCGGGGGCGAGCTGCTGTTGGAGGGGCGCGAGAGCGGCTCGCGCGTGCGCGGCCCCTGGGACGCCGCGGCGGGCGACCGTGTGACGCTGCTGCGCCTTCTCGTGCGCCTGGAGAGAATGGGCCCGTGAGCACCCCCCGCGCCCTACCGCGCTCGACCCCGTCGCCCGAGGCCCCCGGCCGCGGCCCGACAGCGGGTGGTCGCGCGGCCCGCGTCCCCTCGACACGAGACGACGGGCGCACGCGCAAGGGCCGCCGCACGCGCGAGCACATCCTGGCCCGGGCGGCGGCGCTCGTGCGCGCACGCGGCTTGGGCGCGACCTCGGTGGGCGACATCCTCGCTGCCGCGGGCGTCCCCAAGGGCTGCTTCTATCACCACTTCGACAGCAAGGACGCGCTCGGCCACGAGATCCTCGCGCGCTGGGTGAGCGAGCTCGAGGGACGCCTGCTCGACTACCTCACG
>JANOFW010000496.1:0-1915 GCA_031413835.1 Planctomycetia bacterium | reverse complement strand
CCCCGCGCCGCCCTCCCGCGCTCGCGCCGCCCGGCCGATCCGCGTAGGGTGCGCTGCGCCATGCGCTTCCAGCTGATCGTCAACCCCGTGGCCGGACGCAACCGAGCCGCTCCGCTGGCCGAGGCGCTGGCCGAGCACCTGCGCGCGAGCGGGGCCGACGTGGCCCTGCACGTGACGGGGGGCCCGGGGGGCGCGCGGGACTTCGCGGCGGCGCTCTCGCCCGACGCCTGCGACCGGCTGGTGGTCGTGGGCGGCGACGGCACGCTGCGCGAGGTGGTCAACGCCCGCCCGCTGCCCCTGCCCTGGCCCGTAGGGCTCGTGCCCATGGGCACCGCCAACGTCGTCGGGCGCGAGCTCGGCATGGCGCTCTCGCTGGAGGCCGAGGAGCACGCCGCGGCGCTGCTCGGCGCCTCGCCCTGGGCGGTGAACGCGCTCGAGCTGACCCACGCCGACGGCCGGCGCACGCTGGCCGTGGCCAACCTGGGCGCGGGCCTGGACGCCGAGGTGGTGCGCGCCGTCTCGGTGGAGCGCGCGCGCCACCGGGGGCTGGGCGGCTACGCGGTCTGGGTGCGGCCCATCCTGACCACCCTCGTGGCCTACCGCGCCCCGCGGCTGCGCGTGCGCATCGATGGCACGCGCCTCTACGAGGCCGCCGCCGTGGTGATCCAGGGCGCGCGCTCCTACGGAGGCGTCTTCGAGCTCTCCCCCACCACCACGCTCGACGCGCCCCAGCTGAGCGTGGCGCTGATCCTCGGCTCCGCGCGCCGCGACGTCTTCCGGCTGCTCACCCGTGCGCTCGTCAAGCACGCCGCCCGCGACCACGACCTGCTGCTGCTCCCCGCGCGCGAGGTCGAGATCACCTCCGAGGCCCCCTCCGGCCTGCAGGCCGACGGCGACCCGGCCGGCGAGACGCCCGTCACCGTGCGCCTGCTGCGCCACGCCCTCACGCTGCTGCGCGCGGTACCGCGACGCGCCTCGCCGGACACGTAAGGGCGTTAGGAGAGCGCCGCCCGGATGCGTTGGATGGTGGCGAGAAGCGGGGCCAGCGTGGACAGCACGAGCATGTTCGGCCCGTCGCTGGGCGCGTGATCGGGATCCTCGTGCACCTCGAGGAAGAAGCCGTCCACGCCCACCGCCGCCGCGGCGCGCACCAGCGCCGGCACCTCGCTGCGGTCGCCGCCGCTCTTGGTGCCCAGGCCGCCGGGGCGCTGCACGCTGTGCGTGCCGTCGAAGATCACCGGATGGCCCATGCGGCGCATCACGGGCAACGAGCGGAAGTCCACCACCAGATGGCCGTAGCCGAAGGTCACGCCGCGCTCGGTCAACAGGATGTCCTGGCAGCCGGAGCCCTCGAGCTTCTCGACCAGCGGCGCCATGTTCTCGGGCGCGAGGAACTGGCCCTTCTTCACGTTGACAGCCTTGCCGGTCTTGGCCGCCGCGATCAGCAGGTCGGTCTGGCGGCAGAGGAAGGCGGGCACCTGGAGCACGTCCACGACCTCGCCCACCGGCCCAGCCTGCTCCTCGGTGTGGAAGTCGGTCAGGACCGGCACGCCCACCTTGCGGCGCACCTCGGCCAGCACCTTGAGGCCCGCCTTGAGGCCCGGTCCGCGAAACGAGGAGAGGCTGGTGCGGTTGGCCTTGTCGAAGGAACTCTTGTAGACGAACGAGAATCCCGCCTGGGCCGCGATGTCGCGCAGCTTCTCGGCGTGCTTGAGGGCGTGCTCCAAGCCCTCGATCACGCAGGGGCCGGCGATCAGGAGCGGAGCGCGCCCCGGCCCCACCTCGAGGGGGCCGATGCGGCAGGGCCGGACCGCGGGCCCGGCTGCCGCTGCAGCCGCACGGGGAGGGGCAGAGGGGGCGGCGGGGGCCGGGGGCTTCTTGGCGCGGCTCATCGACGTCTCCCTTGCGCGCCGCG
>JANOFW010000495.1:0-3921 GCA_031413835.1 Planctomycetia bacterium | reverse complement strand
CCTCGACGGGCTTCGCCTCGAGGGGAGTGAGGTCCTCACCGAGCTCGCGGCCTGGCGCTCTGCGTCTGGGGCTTCAACGCGGCCTGGGGCGTGCGACTGCTGCTGCCCGACCTCTTCGCTTGGGGTCACTCGCTGCCGCTGCACCTCTGCGACCTGGCGTGGATGGCGGCGGGCTGGTCGCTGTGGTCGGGGGGGGATCCCTCCGTCCCGGGCGAGAGCGGGCGCGTGCGCCACCAGGCGCCCGTGCTCTGGGGTCTCGCGCTCGCGCTCCTGGCCTACGCCAGCCCGGCCGTCACGGCCGATCCCGACGGCGTCTCGTTCTGGACCTTCTGGATCACGCACTGGCAGATCCTGGCGGTCGCGCTGCTCAACCTGTTCGCCTTCGGCACGCGCATCACGCCTCGGGGCCTGCGGCTCACGCTGCTCGTCACGGCCGCGGCCTGCGCCCTCGCCACTGCCGTGAACCTGCTGCTCGACACGTCGTACTTCTTCACGGGTCGCGCCAAGCCCGACAACCCCTCGCCCATCGACTGGCTCGGCGACTGGCCGCTGCGCGGCCTGTGGATCGCCTTGCTGGGGGCCCTGGCGCTCGTGCTCGTGGCGCTGCCGTTCCTGCGCCGCGCGCCCCCGCCGCTCAGGTGACCAGCATCGCGTCGCCGTAGGAGAAGAAGCGGTAGTCGTGCGCCACGGCCTCGCGGTAGGCGGCCAGCACGCGCTCGCGGCCCGCGAAGGCCGCCACCAGGCACAGCAGCGTGGAGCGCGGCAGGTGGAAGTTCGTCAGGAGCGCGTCCACCACGCGGAAGGGGAAGCCCGGCAGGATGAAGAGGTCGGTGGTGCCCGTACCGGCCGTCGGCAGCCCCTCGGCGCTCGCGGCGGCCGTGGCCTCGAGCACGCGCACCGAGGTCGTGCCCACGGCCACCACGCGGCCGCCGCGTGCCTTCGTGCGGCGCACGGCCTCGACCGCGGCGGGCGAGACGACGTAGGCCTCGGCGTGCATGCGGTGTTGCGTGAGATCCTCCACCTTCACCGGTTGAAAGGTGCCCAGGCCCACGTGCAGCGTCACCGTGGCGGTGTCTACCCCGAGCGCCGCGAGGCGCTGGAGCAGGGGCTTGGTCAGGTGCAGGCCGGCCGTGGGTGCGGCCACCGCGCCCTCCGCGCGCGCGAAGACGGTCTGGTAGCGTTCGCGGTCCAGAGGTGCCCGGGGGTCGCGGGGGAGGCGGTGGATGTACGGGGGCAGGGGCATGGAGCCGGCGCGCTCCATCCACGTGGAGAGGTCGCCTGTGAGCGGCGCGATCAACCACAGGCCGTCCTCGCCGCGGCCCAGCAGGCGGACCTGCGCGCCGATGGGCTGAGCGCCGTCGGTCAGGTCGAGGATCTCGTCCTGGCGCACGGGGCGGTTCGCGCGCAGCAGCGTGCTCCAGGCCCCCGTGCCCAGCGCGGGCGCCGGAGCGAGCAGCAGCAGCTCGACGGCGCCACCCGTGGCGCGCCGGGCGTGGAGACGCGCCGGCCGCACCTTGGTGTCGTTCAGCACCAGCAGGTCGCCGGCCCGCAGCAGCTCCGGCAGCTCGAGGATGCTCCGGTGGCCGAGCCCCCCGGTGGCGCGCTCGAGCGTCAGCAGCCGCGCGTCCTCGCGTCGCGCCGCAGGCTCCTGCGCGATCAGGCGCTCGGGCAGCTCGTAGTCGAGGTCGGCCAGGCGCATGGGCTCAGCGATGCTTCCACACGCGCAGCGCGAAGACGACGGTGAGGGCCAGCGGGACGATCACCAGCGGGTGCAGCCAAGCCAGCTGGAGCTCTGCCAGCGTCGTCGGCGACCCCGTGCCCTGCCGCAACCACCAGGAGAGGCCCATGGCCAGGGCGGTGAGCAGCGCGAAGGCGTAGTAGAGCGCCCGGTCCCAGGCTGCCTCCGGCTGCCAGCGGCCGCACTCCCGACAACGTCCCGCCCCCGGGCGCAGGCTCTTGCCACACGACGAGCAGACGGCCGAGGCGGGCTCCATGCATCTACTGTAACGAACGTGCGGCGCACGGCGCCTTCGGCGCCGTGCACCGAACGGACGTCACAGTCGGTAGATGCGGTAGATCGAGGTGAAGGTGCTCACCCAGAGCGCGCCGTCGGCCGCCACCGCGAGGTCGAGCGGCTTGTTGCTGCTCATGTTGCGCACGAAGGTGAGGAACATGCTCTCGACGTCGATGTCGGTCTTGGCGGCACCCGACATCTCGAAGCGCCGCACGGCCTCGTCGTCGTAGGAGGCGAGGAAGAGGTCGTCGGCGAACTCTGTCCCCCACGGCCCCCCGAAGTGCCAGGCCAGCGCGGTCGGCACGATCTCGGTGGGCCAGACCTGGATGCGCAGGCCTGCCTGCCCACCCGGGATCGGGGCCACGGCTCCCCAGCCGAAGTTCTTGCCCGCCGCCAGGTAGTTGAGCTCGTCGTCCGCCATCGGGCCGTTGTCCACGCCGAAGAGGCCTCCGGTGACGGGGTGCAGGGCCAGCCCGTAGGTGTTGCGCAGGCCCAGGCACCACTGGGCGCTGAGCGGATCGGGGTTGTCGGCGGGGATCAGGCCTGCGGGAGTGATGCGCTGGACCTTGCCGGGGAAGACCAGCGGGTCCTGGGCATTGGCGGCCACGTTGGCGTCGCCCAGGCTGACGAACAGGTTCCCCGCCAGGTCGAAGACCAGGTCGTTGCCGTTGTTGATGGTCGCCGTGGGCAGGTTGTCGAGGATCACGGTCGCGTTGGTGCCCACGCCCATCACGTCGGTGAAGCGCTCGAGGCGCATGTGGTCGGTGAGGTGAGCGCCGCCGTCGGCCGGTGCGCAGAAGAGTGCGAAGAGGTGCCCGTCGCTGCCGAAGGTGGGGGAGAGCACGAGGCCCATCAGGCCCTGGTGGGAACCCGCGCCCTGCACGGTGACGCTGGCCCAGGGAGTGGGGGCGAGCGTTCCGTTGGCGGCGATCACGCGGATGTTGCCGGTCTTGAGCTCGCCGAAGAACACGCGCCCATCCGGAGCGAGTGCGAACTTCGACGGGGTCGCCAGGCCCGTGGCGAGGGTCTCGACGGCGAAGCCGTCGGCGAGGGTGGCGATCTCGGCCGGGAGGGCCGGGCCCACGACCACGGTGAGCATGGTCGTGGTCTGGCCTTCGGAGCTGGCCGCCGTGATCTCGTAGTCCTGCGCGGGCGCCTCGGCCATCGGCGTGCCCGTGATCGCCCCGCTGGCCGGGTCGAGCGCGAGGCCCAGGGGCAGCGGCGGCAGCACGCTGAAGGCCGTGGCCGTGCCGCTCGCCAGGCTGGCCGTGTTGGGCGGGATCGCCTCGCTCGCGCGGTAGGCCCCGGGCGAGGTGGAGTAGGCGAGGCCCGCGGGCGGCGGCGCGGACGCGCCTCCTCCTCCTCCACCGCAGCCCAGGCTGCCGAAGAGCGCAAGGAGAACGGGGAGGGAGAGGAGGCGCGGAAGGTTCATGCGATGCCCAGGTTGGTGGAGATGGGTTGGGCCTCGGGGAAGACCGGATCGGCATCCGGCACCCCGAGGTGGTTTTCGAGCACGTCGCGGTAGACGTCGCGGAAGTCCACGGCGTAGGTCGGGTACTCGGACTGCAGGTCGGAGGGGACCAGGGCCGGGCCGTGGGTGCCGCCGTTGATCCCGCCGCCCAGCACCAGGAAGCAGTTGCCGTGGCCGTGGTCGGTGCCGATGGAGGCGTTCTCGTAGTTGCGCCGGCCGAACTCGCTGTGGATCACGATGCGCGTGTTGTTCCACTGGCCGCGGTTTTTCATGTCCTGCACGAAGGCGCCGACGGCGTCGTCGAGCCGCTGGAGCAGCGTGGCGTGCGCGCCGACGCCGGCGCCCTGCGCGCCGTGCAGGTCGAAGCCGCCGAAGCCCGAGTAGAAGATCCGCGGAGCGAAGCCGCCCTCGAGGAGGGGGGCCGCGGCGCGCAGGA
>JANOFW010000494.1:0-7239 GCA_031413835.1 Planctomycetia bacterium | reverse complement strand
CCAGAGCAAGGTCCCCGGCACCAACGAAACTTACGCCCAGGCCGAGCGCCGCCTGCGCAAGGACGGCAAGGCGCGTGCGCGCTCCTTCTTGAACCAGGACCAGGCCAAGACCTGGGACAAGAGCCACACCGACATGCTCTTCGGCGGCGGCGGCGGGATGGCGGCGGCCTCGATCGTGAGCTTCGAGACCGGTCCGGCGCTCGAAGTCGTGCTGCCCGGCGGCAAGTAGCCGCTGCGCTCAGCGCCCGACGCGGAAGGCCTGGCGCACCCAGCGCGGCGGATTGAGCGGCGCGAACGACCAGCGCTGCAGCACGAAGGCACGCACGTGCTCGTCGAGAGCCGCCTGCCCGCTGGAGACCTCGACCCGCACGTCGGCAAGACCGCCGTCCTCGCGCACGTAGAGCAGCAGGCCAACGCGGGCCTCGCCCAAGGCCACCAGCCCCTCCGGCAGCGTGGGCGTGGGAGTGGAGCGCGGCCGCAGCAGGGAGCCCGCGCGCGCGGGCGCCGAGGCGGCCGGCGCAGCCACTGTGGGAAGGGACGGGGGCCGGGGGGCGGGCGCGGCGGCCACGGGCGGGCGAGTGCGGCGACCTGCCAGGTCGAGCGCGGTTTCGAGCGGGCGCATGCCGAGCGGCGTGGGCAGGTCCTCGGTCGCGGGCTCGAGCGCTTCGGGCAGGAGCGCCTCGGGCACGACCTCGATCTCGAGCTCAGGCAGCGCCTCGGCCTCGAGCGGAGTCTCGCTCCAGGGAGGGGGCGGCAGCGGCTCGGCCTCCTCCGCCGGCTCGGCCTCCTCGGGCGCGAGCGTCTCCGGGGGCGTCATCACGCTCACCAGCCGCTCCGCCTGGGCCCGATCCCCCAGCCCCTTGGCTGAGGCCTGACCGTCGGGAGACCCCCACAGGCCGGCGGCGGCCACGAGCGCGACATGCAGCCCCAGGCTCAGCAACGCGAACGGGGCCAAGGAGCCGCTGGCTGCCGCCGGGGCTGCCGCCGTGCCAAGCTCGGCAGGCGACAGGGAGGCGAGTTCAGGCGGCACGCGTGGATCCAGGAACGGAACAGGGAGGGGCACCAAGTGTAGGTCGGGGGGCGCGGGGGGCCGCGCGCGCACGGCCCCATGTGGAACCGTCCCCTGTGCAACGGCCCCCAGCGCCCCCTCGTTCATGCGCTCGTTCATGCGCTCAAGCGCCAGCTGGGCCCAGGCGAGCGAGCAGGGCCCGGGCCGCGGCCCGGCGCTCCTCGCCCAGGGCCGCCGGCACGCACTCGACGGCGGCCGCGACCTGCGCGGGGCTCGCGCCCAGACGCAGCGCACCGCGCATGTGGCCGAGCAGCGGATCGGCCAAGCCCCCGAGTGCGGTCAGCATCGCCACCGCCAGCAGCTCGCGCTCGCGCAACGCCAGGCCCGGGCGAGCCAGCACGCGGCCGTAGGCGTGCTCGAGCGTCCACGCCGGCAGCCGCGGATCCAGGGCCGAGAGACCTTCCAGCACGCGCGGGGCACTCGCTCCGTACACAGCCTCGAAGGCGGCCCGCCCACGGACCGCGCGAGCCGACGCCGAGGCCTCGTCGGCGGCTCCGGGCCTGAGGTCGGGCGCGAGCCCGGCCGCCGCGAAAGCCGCGAGCGCCCGCGGGTGGCCGGCGTAGGGCACCAGCATCAGGAGCGCCTCGCGCAGCACCTCGGCGTTCACGCCCAGTCGCTGCGCCTGGGCCACCAGCGGCCCGACGAGCTCCTCACGCCCGGCCGCACCGGCCGCCAGCAGCGCGCCCAGGGCCGCGCGTTCGGCTTCCGTCAGGTCGCGGGAAGCGGGGGCGGCGGACGGGGGGGGCCCGGGGGGCATGTTCCGGTTCTACCAAGGCGCGCAGGCGGGCAGTCAAGGCGCGAGGCGTAGGGCGTCGATAGGGCCCGAGGCGCCCCGCCCGGGGTGGCCGTCCGTCCAGGGAGCCCTCGTGACCTCCGGCAGCGATCGCGCCACCCATCTGCTCCGCCTGCTCGTGGGCTTGACGGCCTTGGGGGCCTGCCTGTTCGCGCTGCTGCAATCGACGGCCCCCGCCGCGTTCTCCGACCTGCTGCTGCTCACGCTCGCCGTGCCGGCCGTGCTCGGCGTGGGCGCTTGGCTGCTCTCGACCCGCCAACGCACCAGTCAGACACTGCTCTGGGTGCTGTGCGCCGACGTGCTCTGCGCGGGATCGGTCATGGCGCTGCTGCCGGCCTACTCGTTCGCGGAGCGCTTGGCGCACGCCGCCGGCTTCCTGGTAGCCACGCTGGTCGCCGCCACGGGACGGCGCCGCACGGCGGCGGTGGCGGGCGCGCTGGCCGGCGCGATGATCTGTCTGCTGGGACTGACGCTGCTGCTCCACCACCAGATCTCCTCCCCGAACCTGGCGCTGCTGGGCGCGCGTCTGCTGCTGCTGGCCGTGGCTTGCGCCGTGGTCGCCTGGGTCTGCGCCGCCCTCGACGGTGACCTGCGCCGCCGCTCGACGCAAGAGCTCGTCGCGCGCGAGCTCAAGCGCCGCGAGGAGGAGTCCGGCGAGCTGTTGGCCTTCAGCCAGG
The DNA here is from genome assembly GCA_031413835.1 of Planctomycetia bacterium. Lineage (GTDB taxonomy): Bacteria > Planctomycetota > PLA2 > PLA2 > JAEUHO01 > CAXQZU01. The sequence goes on along the minus strand of JANOFW010000494.1, from coordinate 4,700 downwards.
CCCTGGCCCAGAGCGATGGACCAGCGGAGGTCGCCGAGGCGACGCTGCGCCACATGCGGCGCCACTTCGAGGTGCGCGCCCACGCGCTGGCCCTGGAGGTCGATGGCGAGGTCCTGAGCATCTGGGAGGAGCGCGGGCGTCTGGAGGCCGATCACGCCGCCGAGCGCCGCGAGCGCCTGCAGCAGGCCCTCGCGGAAGCGGGCAGCAACGCCACGCTGGGACGCCTGGACACGCGCTCGCTGGACGCCCAGAAGGTCGCGGTGGAGACCGAGACCGCCACCTGGGTGACGGTCCCGGTGCGCTCGGGCCCGTTGATCCTGGGCGTGCTCGTGCTCTGCGACCCCCGTCGCGGCGCGATCCCGCCGCAACGCATCGGGATCCTGACCGACCTGGCCCGCTGTGCCAGCGAGGCGCTGGCGCGCATCGGCCGCTCGCGCTCGGAAGAGACACGCCGTACGGGCATGCTGCTGCGTCAGATGCGCGAAGGGGTGCTGCTGCTGGGTCCCGACGGCCAGGCGCTGCTGGCCAACCCCGCGGCGCGCGACGCGCTCTCCATGACCCGCGAGGATCAGGCCCTGCCCGAGCGCCTGGGCGAGGTGCCCCTGGCCGAGCTGGCCCGCACGCCGCCCGGCGTAGCGCGCCACTTCCGCGTGCAGGTGGCCCGCGGCGAGTCGGCCCGGCCGCTCGAGCTCGCGGGCACGGCGGTGGGCATCCTCGAAGGTCGCAAACGCGTGGGCACGCTGATCACGCTGCGCGACGTGACCGAAGAGGAGCTGGCCCGCCGCCGGCTGGTGCAGTCCGAGAAGATGAACCTCGTGGGCCAGACGCTCGCGGGCGTGGCCCACGAGCTCAACAACCCGCTCGCCGCCCTGGTGGGCTACGCCGACCTGCTCAAGCACGCCGCCGTGCCGGAGGCGATCGCGCGTCCCGTGCAGCAGATGCGCGAGCAGGCCATCCGTGCCACGCGCATCGTGCGCAACCTGCTCAACTTCGCCCGTCGGCGCAACCCGCAGCGCGTCGCCGTGCAGATCAACGACCTGATCTGCGGCGCCGTGGAGCTCTTCGCCTACGAGGCCCGCCTCAACGAGGTCACCCTCGACATGGATCTCGACCCCGCGCTGCCCACGCTCCTGGCCGACCCCACCGCGCTGCAGCAGGTGCTGGTCAACCTGCTGCAGAACGCCATCCACGCGCTCGCCCACAGCGAACGCAGGCCGCGCAAGGTCACCATCGGAGCGCACGTGTCCGGCGAGAGCATCGTGGTCAGCGTCTCCGACAACGGCGCGGGCGTGCCGGCCGCGCTGGGGGCGCGCATCTTCGAGCCCTTCTTCACCACCAAGGGCGACGGCCACGGCACGGGCCTGGGCCTGGCGGTCTCGCGAGCCGTGGCGCGCGAGCACAGCGGCGAGCTCTCGCTGGACCCGGAACGCCGCGAGGGTGCCTCGTTCGTGCTGCGCCTGCCGCTCAAGCAGGCGGGCCTGCCCCTGTCCGACGCCGGGGCCCCGGCCGGCGAGGAGGCGCGCCTGCCCGCCTCGGTCCTGGTCGTGGACGACGAGGCTTCGGTGCGTGAGGCGCTCGTGGCCCAGATCGGCCACCTGGGCAGCCGCGTCGAGAGCGCCGGCGACGCGCAGGAGGCGCAGCGCATGCTGGCCAACGGCCGCTACGACGCCGTGCTGCTCGACGTGCGCATGCCGGGAGCCTCGGGCCTCGAGCTCCACAACACGCTGCTCACGCGCAATCCGGAGCAGGCCCGCCGCGTGGTCTTCATGACCGGCGACTGCGTCAACGACGACGTGCTCAGCCACCTGCGCCGCACGGGCAACCCCTACCTGGAGAAGCCCTTCACCTTCGATGAGCTGCGCAAGGCCCTGCGCCGCACGTCGCCGCCGCCGGCGCCCGGCCCCGGCTCGCCCGCCGCCCCGCACGCCCTGACCGCGACCCTCTGATCCGACGGAGGCGGCGCTCTCACCGCCGTCGCGCGTGCGCCTCGAAAGGGGCCTGCCTGGGTTCGGGATGCTCCATGGGCCAGCGGGGTAAGGCGTCCCCATGCGCGTGCGCAAGGGTCCTGCCCCGGGCCCGCCCTAAGTTGCGCAGACCGATGGCAACGTGACGCGGCATCTGGAGGAAATCGAAGCGGCGCCTAGACTCTCGTCGTAGTGCTAAGGTGAGCCCGGAGGCGTCGTGTGATCGAGTTGTCGGACGAAGCGCTGGCGTGCCGTGCCTGCAGCGGCGACCCGGCAGCCGCGCAGGTCCTGCACGATCGCTACGAGCCGCTCCTGCGCGCGCGGGCGGCGCGCGCCCTCGGGCCGCGGCTTGGCCGTCGCGTCGGCGAGTCGGATGTGATGCAGGAGACCTGGCTCACCGCGTTCCTGCGCCTCGAGAGTTTCGTCGACAGGGGCCCAGGATCGTTCCGAGCCTGGCTGGGGCGCATCCTCCAGCACAAGGTCCACGACGAGGTCCGCGACCACGTGATCGCCGGCCGACGCAGCGTGCGGCGCGAGCAGCCCCACGACGACGACGGACCCGAGACACGCCTCGCCAGTTCAGGGTCCTCCCCGAGCCTGCATGCTGCCAAGCTGGAGGAGCGCCGCGACGTGCTGGCGGCGATCGACGCGCTCCCCGAGACCTACCGCGCTCTGCTGCGCCTGATCCACGTTGACGGCCTCACCCTGAGCGCAGCGGCCGCCGTGCTGGGTCGCTCGGCCAACGCGACCTGCAAGCTCTACGGCCGCGCCCTCGACCGTCTCACCCGGGTCATGACGCACGGGGGGGCCTCGGCATGACGGCGGCCCAACGAGCCGCGCGCCTCGTGGCGCAGTGGCGTCAGCGCCGCGAGACGGGCGCCCAGGAGACGGCGGCGGACCTGCTGCACGCCCATCCGGGCCTGGCGGCCGAGCTGCGCCTGCACCTCGACCTCCAGCAGCTCCTGGAGGGTGTGGCGCCGGCGAAGGCTTCGCCCGGGATCGACCCCGGCCCACCGCTGCGCGAGCGCATCGGCGACTTCCGCCTGCTGCGCGAGATCGGCCGGGGCGGCATGGGTGTCGTCTACGAGGCCGAGCAGATCTCCATGCGCCGCCCCGTGGCCCTCAAGGTCCTCGTCCCCGAGGTGAGCCTCAGCCCCAAGGCGGTCGAACGATTCAGGCGTGAGGCCCAGGCCGCCGGTCGTCTGCACCACACGAACATCGTGGCGGTCTACGGCATGGGAGAGGATGACGGCGTCCTCTACTACGCCATGGAGCAGATCAAGGGCCGGACGCTCGCCGCCGTGATCGCCGACTTGAACCGGCTCGGGGCTCGGCCCCCCTCGCCCGACCCGTCCGATCCGTCGTCGTGGGTCAGCACCGGCGGCACGGGGCGGGCCTTCTTCACGCGCGCGGCCTCCGCCTTCGCAGGGGTAGCCGACGCGCTCGAGCACGCCCATGCGGCGGGGATCGTCCACCGCGACGTCAAGCCCTCGAACGTCATGCTGGACTCCGAGGGCGTGCTCAAGTTGACCGACTTCGGACTCGCCCGCGTCGAGGAGGGGAGCCACTCGCTCACCATGGCGGGAGACGTCCTGGGGACGCCCGCCTACATGAGCCCCGAGCAGATCCGGCCCGGCGCACAAGCCCTGGACGCCCGCGCCGACGTCTACTCCCTCGGGGCCACGTTGTACGAGTTCCTGGCCCTGCGGCCGCCCTTCCAGGGCGCCACGCCCCAGGAGCTCTTCGCGCGGATCCTGTCGGAAGATGCCCGGCCCCCCCGGCGCTGGAATCCCCGGATCCCCAAGGACCTGGACACAATCGTCTGCAAGGCGATGGAGCGCAACCCGGCGCGACGCTATCAGACCGCCGCGGAGTTCGCCGACGATCTGCGCCACTTCGCCGAGGGCGGCGCGATTCGTGCCCGCAGGGCGGGCCCGGTCGCTCGCGCGTGGCGCAAGGTGAGACGGCATCGGGTGCTCTTCGTGGCCGGGCTCCTGGTGCTCTGCGCCGGCACTGCCACGGGCCTCCTTGCGCAGCGCGCAAGCCGGGAGGAGTCGCTCCGGGTGACGCTTGAGTACGACGACCTGGTGCGGCGCGCGGAGGTTGGCCTGGCGGCGCGCTGGAGTCGGGAGCGCGTCGTCCGCGGCAAGTCAAGACTTGATGTGCGCAGCCTGTTGGCCCGCGCGATCGCTCTGGCGCCGGGGCGACCTGAGGCGTACCTGGTCCGTCTCTTGGGGAGCGAGGGCCCGCTTGAAGAGTGCTTGGCCGACGCGGACGCGGCACGAGCGCGAGGAGTGCTGACCGCGCGAGGGCACCTCCTAGCGCGCTCCTGGGTGCTTCGTGAGCGAGGTCGTTCGAGGGAAGCCAACGAGGCCTTCGCACTCGCTGGTGCGGAGCTGCCCTTCGAGGATCCCGTAACGCGCATGCTCGAGGCGCGTCATCTGACCTTGGGTGGTGAGGCTGAGGCGGCTCTCGCTCGGCTGAGCCTGTCCGACCCGGAGGGATCCGAGGCTGGACTCATCCACTACTTGTTCCTCGTTGTGCGCGCAGATGCACAGGAGAGGATCGGCGACTGGCATGGTGCGATCGAGACCCTGGCGGGCCTTGGCGCAGGGCTTGGGGCTGACGTGCGGGTCCGCATCGCGAGTCTCTGGCGACGGGCGGGTGGCGGCTTTGAGGTCGCCACGGTCAGAGGCAAGCAAGCCGTCGGCATAACTGACTCGCGCATCCGACGGG
>JANOFW010000493.1:0-32087 GCA_031413835.1 Planctomycetia bacterium | reverse complement strand
GAGGCAAGTTGGTCGAGCCACTGCTGCATCAGCGATCGACCTCCCCCAGCACGATGTCCAGGCTGCCGATGACGGCCACCAGGTCGGCCAGCAGGGTGCCCTTGGCGGTCTCGGTGATCACGCCGATGTTGCTGAAGGAGGGGCCGCGGCAGCGCGCGCGCCAGGCCTTGTCCTCGCCCTGCGTCACCAGGTAGACGGCGAGCTCGCCGCGCGGGTTCTCGCCGCGCGCGTAGACCTCGCCGGTCGGGGGCTTCATGCCCTTGGGCACCTTGGCCATCACGCTGCCCTGGGGCATCTGCTGCAGGGCCTGGCGCACGATCTTGAGGCTCTGCTCGACCTCCTTGGCGCGCACCCAGTGGCGATGGAAGCAGTCGCCCACCACGCCCGCGATGGAGCTGTGCCCGTGGGGCACCTCGAAGTCGAAGCGCTCGTAGATCGAGTACGGCGCATCGCGGCGTACGTCGAAGTCCACCCCGGCGGCGCGCAGCGCCGGGCCCGTCACGCCCCAGCGCACGCAGGTGTCGCGGTTGATCACGCCCACGCCGGCCGTGCGCTGCTGGAAGATGTGGTTGTGCAGCAGCAGGGTGTTGTATTCGGGCATGCGCTGCTCGACGGCCGCCAGGAAGGCCTCGAGCTCATCGATCCAATCCTGGGTGAAGTCGCGCTTCACGCCGCCGATGCGCACGTAGTGGTAGAGCAGGCGCCCACCGGAGATGTGGTCGAGCAGGTCGAGGCCGCGCTCGCGCTCGCGGAACTGGTGCAGGAAGGGCGTGAAGGCGCCCAGGTCGAGCCCGTAGACGCCCATGGCGAAGAGGTGCGAGAGGATCCGCTGCACCTCGACCACCACCACCCGGCAGTACTCGGCGCGCTCGGGCACCTCGATGCCGGCCGCGCGCTCGATGGCCATGCAGGCGATCTGCTCGTTGCACATCGCCGCGAGGTAGTCCATGCGATCGACGTAGGGCACCCACTGGTAGTAGGGCACGCACTCGCCGATCTTCTCGCAGCAGCGGTGCAGGTTGCCCACGTGGGGCTGGAGACCCTGCACGAACTCGCCGTCGCTCTTGATCACCACGCGCAGCACGCCATGCGTGGCGGGGTGCTGCGGACCCATGTTGAAGATCAGCTCTTCCGTGCGCAGGTCCTGCCCGACGAGGTGCTGCCCCTCGTGCACCTCGGTCACCGAGGCGTGGGGCGGCTCGCCGCCCGAGACCAGGCTGGGCGGGGCGGCGGGGCCCGGGTGGGGCCGGGGCCCGGGACTGGCCAGGGGCGCGCTCACAGGCCCTCCGGCGGGACGATGGGCACGCCGTGGTAGTCGCTCGGCGTCTCCCAGTCCTTGCGCAGCGGGTGGCCGGGCCAGTCCTCCGGGAGCAAGATGCGCGGCACGAAGCCGCGTCCCGTGAAGCGCACGCCCAGGAGGTCGTAGGTCTCGCGCTCGTGCCAGTCGGCGCCGGTCCAGATGTCCATCACGCTAGGGACCTCGGGGTTCCCACGCGGCACGCGCACCTTGAGGGCCACCCAGGCGTCGTTCTTGGCGTTCGCCGCGCGCCGGGCGCGGTAGGTCGGGTCGCTGGGGAAAACGTAGGAGACCAGGTGGTAGACCACCTCGAGCTCGGCCGTCTCCCCGGGCTTGCGCGCCGGCCAGTCCACGCCCGAGATCAGGTGGCAGCACTCGAGCCGCGTGGTGGGGTCGTCACGCAGCAGGCGCGCCGCGTCGCGCAGGCCCTCAGGCGTCACGCGGATCCAGGGGTGGCGCCCGGTCTCCTCCGCCGACACGACGACGCCGGCGAGACGCGCCTTCAAGAGCGCGTGCGCCCGGGCGGTCACCAGATCGACCGGCGCTGCGACAGGGCCAGCCGCAGGGGCAGGGGAGGGAGGGGTCGTCACGTGGAGTAGGAGGGGGGCCGGGGGGGCGGGTGGCGGGGGGCTGGGGGCTGGGGGGCGGCGGGGGCGGCGGGGGCGGGTGGAGGACCGCGCTAGGCGACCGTAGCCGTCGGGCGTGCAGGCAGCGTCGCTCCGCCCTTGTCCCGGATGCGCATCTGGAGCTTGCGGATGGCGTCGATCAGGGCCTCGGGACGCGGGGGGCAGCCGGGCAGGTAGATGTCCACCGGCACGATCAGGTCCACGCCCTGGACCACGTGGTAGCCGTAGCGCACGTAGGGACCGCCCCCCACGACGCAGGCCCCCATCGCGATCACGTACTTGGGGTCGGGCATCTGGTCGTAGAGGCGCTTGACGCGCGGGGCCATCTTATGGGTCACGGTCCCGGCCACGATCATCAGGTCGCTCTGACGCGGAGAGGCGCGGAACACCCCGGCCCCGAAGCGGTCCAGGTCGTACTTCGTGGCCGCGGTGGCCATCATCTCCATGGCACAGCAGGCCAGCCCGAAGGCCATGGGCCACAAGGCATTGCGCCGGCCCCAGTCCTTCACCCAGTCCACCTTGGTCAGGATGATGGACTGCTGGAGCTCGGGATCGAGGCCCTCGGCTTGGGCGTCAGCGGTCAATGGCCACCTCCCGATCCATGGGTGCTGAGGGCGGCTTCCCTGGCGCCCGGGGGCGGGCTCGCCAGAGCCTGGGTCTCAGCCGCCCCGGCCGGAGGCTCTTCCGGGGGCGCCGCGGTCCACTCGATGTCGCCGCGGGCCCAGACGTAGGCCAGCCCGACCATCAGGATCACGATGAACGCAGCCGCCTCGAGGAACACCAAGGCGCCCAGGCCCTGCTCGACGAAGTCGCGGTAAATGGCGCCCCAGGGGAAGAGCAGCGCCACCTCGATGTCGAAGACCACGAACATCAAGGCCACCGTGTAGAAGCGGATGTCGAAGCGGATCCAGGCCTGCCCGACCGTCGGCTCACCGCACTCGTAGATGGCCAGCTTGGCCGGATCCGTGCCGCTCTTGGGCCGGAGCAGCCGAGATAGGAGCAGGTTCGCGATCACGAACAGGGCCGCGACGCCCGTGAAGATCGCGACGATGGCGAAGTGGAAGTCCACGCTTCGGTCCTGGCTCCCGGCGCCCCTCGGAGGTCCGCGCGCGACCGCGCCCGCCGAGCGGCCAGCACCATAACAAGGTGCTCCCCCGGGCGATTCATGCAAACCCAGCCCCGGGCGTCCTCCCGGGATCGCCCGCGGGCCCACCGGCGGCCCGGCGATCCGGGCGCGGCGCGGCACGGGTCCGCCGGAGCCCCCGGCCTGCCCCGCGGGGCGCCCCGAGCACGACGGGGGCGTCCCCTCCTGCTTGCGCTGGTCCCCCACCGGGTAGGATCTCGGGCCACGCCCGGAGGCCCCCATGCGCATCGCCCTGCTGGCTCTCGCCCTGCCTGCCCTGCTGCTCGTCCCCTCGGCCGGACAGGCCGCCCCGCCGCTCGACGGCGCCCGGGTGGTCGAGGCCTGGCCGGGTCTGGCCTTCGACGAGCCCACCCAGGTGGCGCACCCCAACGACGGCAGCGACACGCTCTACGTGCTCGAGCTCAAGGGCGTGATCAAGCGCCTGCCCAAGTACCGCGGCACCGGGCCCGTGCCGCAGCCCGCCGTCGCGCTCGACCTGAGCAAGACCGGCCGCGTCCAGACCCAGGGACAGGGCGGCGTGCTTGGCATGGCCTTCCACCCGCAGCACAAGACGAACGGGCGCCTCTTCCTCTCCTACCTCTCGGGCTCGAACCCGAACTTCAAGCTGGTGGTGAGCGAGTTCCGCCTGTCGGGGGGCGTGAGCGCCCCGGCCACCGAGCGCGTGGTGCTCGAGGTGCCCAAGAGCCGTTACATCCACCAGGCCGGCGGCCTGGCCTTCGGCCCGGACGGCAAGCTCTACATCGGCGTGGGCGACAACGGCGCCAAGAACGACGCCGACGGCAACGCCCAGAACCCCGCCGTGATGCTGGGCAAGATCCTGCGCATCGACGTAGACAACCCCCCCGCCGGCAAGGCCTACGCTATCCCCACGGACAACCCCTGGGCGAACACGGCCGGCGTCAAGGGCGAGATCTGGGCCTACGGCCTGCGCAACCCCTGGCGCTTCTCCTTCGACGCGGCGGGCACGCTTTGGCTGGGCGAGCCGGGCTCCTCCGACGCCGGCTGCCGCGAGTGGATCACGGCCGTCCAGAAGGGCGGCAACCACGGCTGGCCCTTCATGGAGGGCAGCCTGCGCAACGCCGCGGCGGCCCAGCCTCCCGCCAACGCGCAGTTCGTGCCGCGCGCCTTCGACTACGGCCGCGTCGATCCCGACATGGGCTCCTGCGCCATCGGCGGCCGTGTTTACACGGGTGCGCGCCTGCCCTTCCTCAAGGGCCGCTACGTCTTCGCCGACTACGAGCTGGGCGAGCTCTACGCGCTCACCATGGCGCAGCAGGGCAGCCGCTGGGTCGGCTCCGACCAGCGCAAGCTCGGCGACGTCAACCGCTGCGTCTCCATCGACGCCGACGCGCAGGGCGAGCTCTACCTCTGCTCCGGCGAGAAGCTCGCCGACGGCGGCACGGTCTACACCCTCGCGCCCAAGTAACGGCGCGGACGCGCCGTTACTTGGAGGATGGACGGCGCGGACGCGCCGTTGCATCGAGGAAGGGCGGCCCGAAGGGCCGCCGAGGCGCTCCAGGCGATCTGTTGCTCTCAGGGTACGTCGGGCGGCCCTGCCTCGGCACGCTGGATGGGGTGCGGAGGGCCGCCGCGGAGGACGCCATGCAGCCTGGCTACACGAGTCTTCCTACATCAGGACGACGCGGTGGCCCGAGCGCCCCCAGCCCAGCGCGCCGACGCGCCTAGTGGATGCCCTCGGCGGCGAGCCAGCGCTCGCAGTCGAGCGCGCCCATGCAGCCGCTGCCGGCCGCGGTGACGGCCTGGCGGTAGACCTTGTCGGCCACGTCGCCGACGGCGAAGACGCCGGTGATGTTGGTCTTGGTCGAGCCGCGGTCGGGGAGCGTGATGTAGCCCGAGGCGTCGGTGGTGATCTGGCCCTTCAAGAAGGCCGTGTTGGGCTCGTGCCCGATCGCCATGAAGAGGCCCTTGCAGGGCACGCGGCGCTTCGTGCCCGTGACCGTGTCGGTCAGCTCGACGGCCTCGATGAACTCGGCGCCGAGGACGTCCGTGACCGCGCTGTTCCAGGCCACCTCCACCTTGGGGCTGGCCAGCAGGCGATCCTGCATGATCTGCGAGGCGCGGAACTCGCTGCGGCGGTGCACCACCGTGACCTTGCTGGCGAACTTCGTGAGGAAGTGCGCCTCCTCCATCGCCGTGTCGCCGCCCCCCACCACCACCACGTGCTGGTTGCGGAAGGCGGGCAGCGCACCGTCGCACACGGCGCAGGCCGAGACGCCGCCGCCCGACTGCGCCAAGCGCTGCTCGTTGTCGAGCCAGAGCCACTTGGCCTTGGCGCCCGTGGCGATGATGACCGCCTGGGTCTTGATCGTCTTGCCTTCGCCGCTCGTGAGCGTAAAGGGACGCTTGGACAGGTCGCAGGCCACGATGTCGTCGGTGACGACGCGCGTCTTGAAGCGCACGGCCTGCTCGCGGAACTTGGCCATCATCTCCTTGCCGTCCACCCCGTCCGGGAAGCCCGGGTAGTTCTCCACCTCGGTGGTGAACATCAGCTGCCCGCCCGCGATCATCTGCTGGCTGGGCGCACCCTCGTAGACCAGAGGATCGAGGCTGGCGCGCGCGGCGAAGCTGGCCGCGGTCCAGCCTGCGGGGCCCGCGCCGATGAGGACCACTCTCTCGATGTCGTGGGCGGCGCTCACGGGGGGGATGCTCCGAGGTACAGCGGCGGCGGGTCGGGGAGGGATGCTACTCCGACGGGTGCCGTACCCAGGGGGTTGCAAGAGGCGGGGTGCCGGGGCCAGCCGCGCCGCTGCCCCGGCCGGTGCGGGTAGAGTCGCGGCATGGCACGCACGGCGGCAGAGATCGCGGCGGAGCTGGAGCGCGTCAAGGCGCTCCACGCCAAGGACCAGGACGCGGAGGCGCTGGCGGCCTGCGAGACCCTGGCCCGCGACCTGCCCGAGGGTCTGGGCGACGCCGAGCGCTTCCCGGTGCTCTGGCAGCTGGCCGACCTGCGCTCGCACGCCGAGGACCACGCTGGCGCCGTCGCGGCCTACCTCGCCTGCGGCCCGCTCCTCGAGCGCCTGGGCAAGCATCGCGGGCAGGTGATCAGCGCCAACAACCGCGGCTACCACCTGGCCCAGCTCGACCGGCGCGAGGAGGCCCTCGCCGCGCTACGCGAAGCCCGCGAGGCGGCGCGCCTGGTCGGCCAGCCCATGCTGCTGCGCGCCTATGCGGGACTCGCCTACTGGCACCTGGAGTGGGGCCAGACCGACGAGGCGGAGAGCGCCGCGCGCGTCGCCGTGCAGCAGGCCCGTGTGTGGGCCGACCCCGGCGAGCTCGGCAGCGCGCTGGTGCAGCTCGGCCGCGTGCTGGCCCAGACCGCGCGTACCGACCGCGCGCTGCTCCACTACACCGAAGGCCTCCCGCTGCTCGAGCAGTCCGGCCGCCCGGAAGCGGCGGAAGCCCGCCAGGAGCTGGGTCTCTTGACCGCGGTGCCCCCCGGAGCCCGCTGACCTGCCCGTGTCACCCGGAGCCCTCCGCGCCCTCGTCCTGTAGGCCCAGCCAGCGGAACGCCGCGAGGATCGCCGCCACCCGCGCGACGCCGCCCAGCACGCGCTTGACGTAAGGGGGCAGCTCGGTTTCGCGCTCGGGATCGAACGCCACCACCCCCTCGAGCGCCACCTCCACCCCTGGCCAGGCCGCGTCCGTCAACGTGAAGGCCAGGCCCTCGGCGCTGTCCTCGTCGAGCGGCTCGCCCTGGCCCGCGAGCGCGCGTTCCACGCTGCCCAGGCTTTCCGCGGCGAGCTCGGCAAAGCGCTCCTCCTCGGCCTCGTTCTGCGGCGCAGTCAGGCGCTCCACCAGCAGGTCGGGATCCCGCGCGTCCTCCACGGCCAGGGCGATGGAGGCGAGCGCGCCCACGTAGGCGAAGGCGAACGTCTCCTCGGCGACCTCCACGAGGTCGAGCTCCGGCGCCAGGTCGCCGTCCTCCCCCTCCTGCTCCTCGAGGCCGCCCGTGGCCAGGCGCCGCGCCATCTCGGGCGCGTCGGAGCACAGGGTCTGCCAATCGAAGCCGGACGGGAACCAGGCCCCGAAGCCCTCGAGGTGCTTGGTCAGCGCGTTCTCGACCACGTGTCGTAGCGTTCCGGCGCTCATGCTCCCCACCGCTCCGCCTGCGCCGAGGCCCGGGACACGTGGCCTTCGACCTGAGACGGCCGCTCCGGCCTACCTGAAGAACGCGCGGTCCGCCGCGCCGTTCTTCAGGCCGTGAAGGACGACCCGCAGCCGCACGACCCCTTGGCGTTGGGGTTCTTGAAGGCGAAGCCCTGGCCCATCATCGACTCCTCGTAGTCGATCTGCGTGCCGCCGACGAAGAGCGCGCTCTTGGGATCGAGGAAGATGCGCACGCCCTCCGACTCGTAAACCTTGTCGGCCTGCCCGGCCTCGCGCTCGAGGGCCAGCTGGTAGGAGAGGCCCGAGCAGCCGCCGCCCACGACCTTGACGCGCAGCCCGGCGGCCGCGGCCTGGCCGGGCGCATGCATCATCTCGCGGACCTTCTCGGCGGCCTTGGGGGTGAGGGTGATCGCCATCGTGCGCTCCAGAAGCAGGGGGCTCGGGGGCGGCCGCTTCGAGGACGAAGCGGCCGATACAAGATCGACGCCTCCAGCATAGCCCTGGTTGCACCCTAGACGGCGTTTCCGGCCCGGGGCCCCGACCCCTCAGCGCGCAGCCGCCTCGGGCGCCGACAGCCGGCCGGCGAAGAGCAGCGCTCCGGTCGAGACGTGGCGCAGGAAGAACAGGAAGGGCCGGTCGCAGACGAAGGGGACGGGCTGCTCGGGGTTGGGAGCCGAGCCGGCGCGCATCATCACCGCCGTGGCCGCCGCGGCCTCGGTGCCCTTCTCGTCCACGGCGATGAAGGCCTTGTGCAGCACGACGCCGATGTAGAGCGGCTCCTGGGGGTGGCTGGCCATGCCCGAGAAGTCGGCCTTGCTGGCCGCGAACGCGTCGGGCATCCCCATGGCGACCAGGGTCGTGCTGAGGTCGGTGGCCGCCTCGAACTTGAAGCGCGGCAGCTCCAGGGCCGTCTTGCCCCCCTCCTTGCGCTGGCCCCAGCCGCCGATGCGTTCGGGCGTCAGGCCCGCCTCGAGCGCCGCCAGGCCGGCGGGATCCTTGGGCAGCACGAGCAGCATCTCGGCCGCTCCGCCCTTGTAGGGGATGGCGAGCACGCGCGCGTCCTGGTCCTCGAAGCTGCGGAACCAGGCGTTGCGGCGCATCATCTTGACCTTTACCACCTGGCCCTTCTCGTCGGTGAAGTCCTTGAGCTCGGTGGCCCGCTCACTGAAGGGCTCGTCCCACTGGGCCAGGAAGTGGATCGCGTTCACCAGCGCCAGGCGCGTGTCGGGGGTGGGCATGCCGTCGGGTATCAGGTCCTTGATCTTCTGGTTCGTCTTCGCCAGCACCCAGTCGTTGATCTGCTGGCGCACGAGCGGTCCCTGAGCGAAGTCCACGTCGGTCAGCTCGGCGCCGAAGGCGTCCTTCAAGAGCGCGCGGTAGGCCGGGACGAACGGGAAGCCGCGCTGCCCCCAGAGCGCGTTGGCCACCGAGAGGCTGTAGGCCGCGACCTGCTTGCGGCCCTCGGGCCCGTGGTCGGTGGCCAGCGGGGCCGTGGCGACCAGGCCCACCAGGGCCTTCCAGGCGGCCGCCATGCCTGCGGACGAGCCGGCACCGCTCGGCAGGTGGAGCACGCGGTCCATCTGCGCGGCCGTCTCGCCGGCCGCGCCGGCGCGGGTCATGGCCAGCGCGCTGTGGATCGAGTACGGCGAGAAGAGCAGGTTCCCCCCGGCCCCCTTGAGCCGGCCGTAGAGGTCGAGGGCGAAGGCGTTGTGGCCGGCCACGAGGGGCGCCACGTCCACCGGGGGCGGGGCCTCGCCCGCGGCGATGCGCAGCGACAGGAGCGGGAGCAGGGCGGAGGCCAGCAGGGAGGGACGCTGCATGCGCAGTCTCCGGGGGAGGGGGAGTGTGGAGGGTTCGACACGCCGGCGACCCGGCGGGTTCCCGCGGCCGGTCACAGGCCCGAGGTGACGGGTTCCCCGGAGGCCGCGGCTGCGTGGTCCAGGGCGGCGGCAAGGAGGGTGGCATCGCCGAAACGCTGGCCTGGAGCCTTGGCCAGCAGCCGGTCCACGATCCTGCGCAGGTCCTCCGGCACCTCGGCCGGCAAGGGGGCGTGCACCTCGTCGCGGATGCGGCGCAAGGTGGTCAGGGCGTCGGTCCCGCCGAACGGGGTCTGCCCCGTCAGCAGCTCGTAGAGCATCACCCCCAAGGCATAGAGGTCCACGGCCGAGGTGATGGGCTGGTCGCTCACCTGCTCCGGCGCCATGTAGGCCGGGCTGCCCACGAGCTGGCCCGTCATGGTCAGGCGCGCACCCGCCGAGGTACGAGCCACGCCGAAGTCGGCGATCACGGGGCGCTCGGCGCGCCCGTCCCAGACACGATCGACGAGCACGCGGTCGATCAGCACGTTGTGGGGCTTGAGGTCGCGGTGGATCACGCCTTCGCGGTGGATCGCGGCCAAGCCTCGCGCCACGCCGGCCATGAGACGCGCGGCCCGTGCCGGCTCGAAACGCCCCTCGCGCAGCAGCAGGGTGGCCAGGTCGGGTCCGGGGATGAACTCCATCACCACGTAGGGCGTGCCCCGTTGCTCGCCGACACCGTAGATGCGCACGACGTTCTCATGCTCGACTCCCTCGATGGCGCGTGCCTCGCGCAGGAAGCGCTCGAGCGCCTCGCGGTCGTCGCGGTGCTCGGGCTTGAGCGCCTTGACCGCGACCTGGCAGCCCGGGCCCGCGATCTGCGCGCGGAACACGATCCCGAAGGCGCCGGCGCCGTGGCGCTCGACGATGCGCACGTCGCCCTCCTCGCACAGCGGCGGGAGGATGGTGCCGGCCTCGAAGCCGGCAGGGATGTCCGCGACGTGGCGGCGCTCCAGCTCGGCCAACAGCGACCCCAGGGCCGCCACGCTGCCGTGCCGCGTCTCCGGGTCGGCCTCGAGGGCGCCTTCGAGCGCGGTGGCCAGGGCCTGCGGCACGCCGCTCCTGAGCGCGCTGGTGTCCACGGGATCGCCGGCACGCGCCAGCGCCAGGGCCTCCTGCTCGTCGCCCCCGCGGGGCAGGCGCCCGGTCAGGCAGAACAGCAGGGTCGCTGCCAGCCCGTAGAGGTCGGCGCCCGGGCCGGGGCGCGCGCCGTGCAGCTCCTCGGGCGCGCTGTAGGCCGAAAGGCCGAGCACCACCGGCCGCAGGGGCCAGAGCCCCGCCGCCAGGTCGGCGCTCTTGACGAAGTTGATCAGCTCCGCGTCGCCGTTGTCGTCGAGCGTGACCGTGCGCGGCGTCACCTTGCCGTGCACCCACCCGCGCGCGTGCACGTGCGCCAGCGCGTCGGCCATCTGCACGCCCAGGCGTGCGACGCGAGCGACGGGGAGCGGCCCCGCCTTCTCGACGACCTGCTCCAGGGTGCTGGCCATGCGGTTCTCGTGCACGGACCACAGGAAGCCCTCGGCCTCGAGCACATCGAGGGGCTTCCAGATGCGCGGGTGCCAGAGCGCGGCAGCGTGACGCGCCTCGCGGAAGAAGGTGGCGCGCACGTCTGCAGCGCGCGCGGGGTCGATCGTCAGCCGGCGCACGACCACCGGATGGCCCAGCACCGCGTTCTGGGCACGGAAGAAGGTGCTGGGCCCCACGGCCAGGAAGGACTCGCCGAGCTCGTAGTTCTGCAGACGCATCGGCCTCCGACCGCGTCGGCGACGCTGGGGGCGGACGCTGTCCGCCCCCAGCGCCCCCAGCGGCTACCTGCGCGTGTAGGTCATGTGGCCGACGGCCATCTCCTTGCCTTCCATGGTCATGGACATGGCGAAGGTGAAGCGGCAGGCGTTGATCGAGGTGAGGACGTACTTGAAGGGCATCTTCGTGCCCATCATCTCCCACTCGCCCGCGAGCGTCAGGACCTTGCCATCGGCGCTCAGCGTCCCCGTGGCCGGGGCCGTGCTCGTGGACATGGTGTCGAACCAGAAGTTCGTGAACTGCTTCTTCTCGTTGTCGTAGCCGGTCATCCCGCGACCCTGGAAGGGCTTGCGCTTGTAGGTGGCGTTGAAGATCTGCTCCTGCCAGCGCCCGCCCAGGACCATGCGGATGCAGGCCGTCCCGCACATGGGGAGCTTGGAGCCGTCCATCTCGGTGAACTCACCGGTCACGTTCCATCCGCCGTTGAACTTCGCCAGCCAGGCGTGCATCTCGCCCGGGGTGGCAAGCTGCTCCATCATCTTCTCCATCTCGGCTTCGGAGGGCGCTCCGGCCGGCTTCGCGTCGTCCGAGAACGCGCCACGCCCGAGCCACCCTGCCGCGCCCACCACCACCAACGCCAAAGCCCAGATGCGCATGCTCATGTTCATCCTCCTTCGCCGGGTCGGAAGCCTCTCGCGCCCATCGCGGGGCCCGCCTGGCGGGGGAGGGATGGTACCCAAGGGGGCAGGGTCGGTGGTCACGCCACGCTTCGGGCCGGTAACGCAGCGCACGAGCGCGTCACGGGCCCACCAGCCACGAGCCCCACACGCGGGGCGGCAAAACGGCCGCACAGGGCGGGAAATGGGCTCTGCGTGCCGTTTTCGCGGCGCTGCCAGCTTCGGGAACGGTGCTTGCCATGTGGAGTAGGCCGGGTGAGCCTCGGACCCGGCGCTGGAGCCGTCCATGCGCTCGCTCGCCCCCCGATCGCTCGCGCTCCTCACGTGCGCCACGCTTCTCGCGTTGGGCGCCGGCGCTGCCCTGACTCTGCCCTCCGCGCGCGCCGGCGAGCGCAAGGCGCGCCTCGCGCCCAAGGAGGAGGCGCGCATCGAGCTGGGTAGGCGCCTGTTCTTCGATCCGCTGGTGAGCCGCTCGGGCGCGCGCGCCTGCGCCTCCTGCCACGACCCCGAGCACGGCTTCTCCGACTCCGCGCCGCGCAGCCGAGACGACATGGGTCTCACCCGCCGTCACAGCCAGACCTTGATCGACGGCGCTCTCAACCCCAGCGCCCATTGGGACGGCGAGTTCCAGAACCTGGAGGTGCTCGTCACCGCGCGCTTGAAGCCCGTGAGCAACGGCAAAGGCATGCTGAGCCATGGCGCGGCGCCCGAGGGCGCGGCTGCTCTGCCGGCCACGACGCGCGAGCCGGGGCCGGGCACCCCCGGGACGTCCGACGACGGCGATGGTGGTGACGGCGATGACGGCGGTGGTGGCGGTGACGATGATGACTACCCGCCGGCGGCGCGAGCCCCCGGCGAGCCTGAACCAGCAGCCAAGGAGGGCGCGGAGGCAGCGCCGCCCCCGGCCACCTCCGATGGCCAGCCAGCGGCGCCCCCCGCCGCCCCCGCGGCGCCGGCACCCAAGCCGCCGGAGGCGAAGCCCGGCGAACAGCAGCCCGCCGAGAACAAGGCGCCCGCGAAGAGCGAGCCTTCTCTCCCGCCCGAGGAGCCCGACCCCGAGGTCGTGCTCGACATCCGCAAACTGCCTCGCGTGGATGTCTCGGTCGAGCACGCCGGTCGCTACCGCGAAGCCTTCGTGGCCGCCTATGGCTCGCCGGCCGTGAACGTGGCGCGCATCGCCGACGCGATCGCCGCCTACAGCCT
This sequence comes from Planctomycetia bacterium, assembly GCA_031413835.1. Classification (GTDB taxonomy): domain Bacteria; phylum Planctomycetota; class PLA2; order PLA2; family JAEUHO01; genus CAXQZU01. The sequence goes on along the minus strand of JANOFW010000493.1, from coordinate 19,413 downwards.
CACCATCGAGAGCAGCCGCTCGCGCTACGACCGCTTCGTGGCCGGGGAGGCGGACATGCTCACGACCGATGAGCTGCGCGGCCTGGAGCTCTTCCGCGGACGTGCGCGCTGCGCCGAGTGCCACAAGCTGGCCCCGGCAGCCGACGGGCGCGCGCCCTTCAGCGACTACGCCTTCCACAACACCGGCGTGGCCTTCAGCGAGTTCGCGCGCGAGGCCGGGCTCCAGACCCTGCGCGGGGTCGTGACCGAGCCCGACAAGGGCCGCGAGCGCGTCTCGACGCGCCCGCAGGACCGACGCGCCTTCAAGACGCCCAGCCTGCGCGATGTGGCCGAGCGCGGCCCCTGGTTCCACGACGGCAGCGCCAAGAGCCTCGAAGCAGCGGTGCACTACTATGCCCAGGGCGGCTCCGCCGACGCCGCCCAGAGCGATCTCATCGGCCCGCTCACCCTGACGGAGGGCGAGGTCACTGCGCTGGTGGCCTTCTTGAAGGCCCTCAGCGGCGAGACGCGGGCCGGCCTGGCTCCCGAGGCCTGGAGCAGGCGCGCCAACTCCACCGAGCTCACCTTCGTGGACAGCATGGGCCGTCGCATGCCGGGGCTCACGCTCACGCTCGAGGCCGCCGGCGACGTGCTGCCCGGCTGGAACGCGGCCCACGATGCGTCCCGAACGCTCGTGACCGACGAGCGCGGCCGGATCGTCTACGAGCCTGTGCTGCGCACGCACGTGCGCCTGAGGCTGCCCGACGGCCTCGTGCCCCTCGAAGGCGGGCTGGTGCCCGACACCTGCGCCAGCGCCAGGATCCAGGTGCCGGTGGACGGCCGCCTGCGCGTGCTGATCGAGACGCCCGCGACGACCCAGCTCCCGCCGACGCTGGCCGCGGAGCACGTCGGAGCCATGGTGCTTCCCGGCCACCCGGTCCCGCGCACGCTGCTCAGCGCGCTGGGCGCGCAGGACGGTCCGCCAGGCCGCAAGATCGCCGCCTACGCCGGGTGGCGACGCACCGACGTACCTTCGGGCGCGCGGCTGCTGCTCCCGGGCCTTGAGGGCAGGATGCGGCGGGTGAAGCTCTCGCTGGCCGGGCCCGTCACGACCGTCACGCTGCCGTGACGGCGGCGCTCGCGCCCCCGCGGCCCCCGGGGTTCAACGCTCCACGCCGTCGGCCCGCGGCAGGAAGCGTGCGGTCGGCATGACGCGCCGCGCGTCCTCGAACAGGTTGATGTCGTAGAGCACCTGGTCGAGCCAGTCCCCCGCGCTGATGGCGGCCTCGCGCTGCGGGTGCGCGGCGTCGATGCAGCCGGCCAGCGGCGTGAGCAGCGTGCACGGCGTGGGATGGCAGAACTGCACCACTGAGAAGCGCTCGCCCTGCTGGCCGGGCTCCGCGACCACGCGGTGGATGCCCGCGGGGAGGCGTCCGTTGCTGAGGCGCTCGAGCATCATGCCGGTGTTCAAGATCGCCCAGCCCTCGGGCGCGAGGGCGTCCACCCAACGGCCCTCGATCTTGACCTGCAAGCCGCGCGCGCTGGCTCGCGGCAGCGCCGTGATCAGGTTGATGTCACCGTGCTCGCCGGCCCAGACGTGGTCCCGTCCGGGCGCCGCCTTCATCGGCGGGTAGCGCAGCGCGCGCGCCAGCGTGGGCCCGTCCCCGAGCATGCCGTCGAAGAAGGTCGGCGCGCAGCCCAGGCCCTCGGCGACGATGCGCAGGAAGCGCCGCTGCAGGTCGAGCAGTCGCTCGAAGAACAGGCCCAGCACCTTCGAGATGCCCGGCACCTCGTCCTCGGGCAGGCAGCGCTCCATGTAGCGATGCGGGCAGCGCCGGCGCAGCGGATGGCCCGGGGGCAGCTCGCGGCCCCAGTTGAGCATCTCCTTCCAGTCGGGGGTGTCTCGGCCCGCCGCGGTCTCGACCAGCAGGCCGGTGTAGCCCGTCTGGCCCTGGGAGCCCGGCACCACGTAGCGGCGCTTGACTTCGAGGGGCAGATGGAAGAAGTCCGCCAGCTGGGCGTAGGCCTCGTCGATCAGGCTCGTCTCCACGTCGTGGCGCGCGTAGACGAAGCCGGTGGCCAGGCTGCGCATCACGCCGTCCACCACGGCCCGGCGCGCGCGCGGGCCGCCCTTCTCGTACGCCAGCAGGTCCACCTCGAGGATCGAGTCGCGCCGCCGGCGCACCTGCCCTGAGCCGCGGGAGCGGGCCCTTGCCGCGCCAGCGTGCCGCCGGTCCGCCTTCGCGCGGGACCCGGACTTCGCCACGCGCCGGGCCTTGCGCGGCGCCACGGCTAGCCTCTCGCGGCAGCCTGCTGCGCGCGGCGCACGGCGCGGTTCTGGCGCAGCCGCGCCAGGTCGATGCGCGGCACCGCGTCGATCAGGCGGCGCGTGTAGTCCTCGCGCGGCGCCGCGTAGATCTCGTGGGCCGCGCCCATCTCGACGATCTTGCCGTCCTTCATCACGGCCATGGTGTCGCTCATGAACTTCACCACCGAGAGGTCGTGGCTGATGAAGATGTAGGTGAGCTCGTGCTTCTCCTGCAGGTCCTTGAGCAGGTTCAAGACCTGCGCCTGGACGCTCACGTCCAGGGCCGAGACCGACTCGTCGCAGATGATGAAGCGCGGCTGGAGGGCGAGCGCCCGGGCGATCGAGATGCGCTGGCGCTGCCCGCCCGAGAACTCGTGCGGGTAGCGGTTCATGTGCTCGGGCAGGAGGCCGACCTCCTTCAGGAGCGCGGCCACGCGGTCCTGGCGCTCGGTCTTGGAGGTCGCCAGGCCGTGGACCTCCATCGGCTCGCTCACCATGTCGCCCACCGTCATGCGCGGGTTGAGGGAGGAGTAGGGGTCCTGGAAGATGATTTGCATGTGCCGCCGCAGCGCGCGCAGCTCCTTGGGCGGCACGTGGGCCAGGTCGCGGCCCTCGAACCAGGCCTCGCCCCCCGTGGGCTCGATCAGGCGCAGGATGGCGCGGCCCGTGGTGGTCTTGCCGCAGCCCGACTCGCCCACCAGGCCCAGCGTCTGGCCCTTCCAGACGTCGAAGGAGATGCCGTCCACGGCCTTGACGTGCCCCACCGTGCGGCCGAAGAGGCCCTTCTTGATGGGGAAGTGGACCGCGAGATCCCTCACCGAGAGCAGCGGCTCGCCCTCGGGCTTGAGCAGCTTGTCGCGACCCGCGGACTCCAGCGCCTTCAAGGCCGGCAGGTCCACCGGCTTCTCCACGATGTGCAGCTGGTGCTGCTCGTCCAGGCTCCAGGACATGAACGTGGAGGTGGTCGGCAGCCGGCGGTACTTCGTGTCGATGTTCGGGCGGCAGGCCATCAGGCTGCGCGTGTAGGGGTGCTTGGGCGCGGCGAAGATCTGCTCGACGTCACCGTACTCCACCAGGTGGCCCTGGAACATCACCGCTACCTGGTCGGCGATCTCGGCGATCACGCCCAGGTCGTGGGTGATGAACAGGATCGACATGCCGCGCTGGTCGCGCAGGCGCCGCAAGAGCTCGAGGATCTGCTTCTGGATCGTCACGTCGAGCGCGGTGCTCGGCTCGTCGGCGATCAGCAGCTTGGGGTTGCAGGCCAGCGCCATGGCGATCATCACGCGCTGTTTCTGGCCGCCCGACATCTCGTGCGGGTAGGAGTCGATGCGCCGCTCGGGGTCGGGGATGTCCACCTCGCGGAACAGCTCGAGGGCCCGGGCGCGAGCGTCGGCGCGGCTCAGCCCCTCGTGGACCATGATGGGCTCCATGACCTGGTCGCCCACCCGGAAGACCGGGTTGAGCGAGGTCATGGGCTCCTGGAAGATCATCCCGATCTCCTTGCCCCGGATCTTGCGCATGTCCTTCAAGGGCAGGCCGATCAGGTCGCGGCCCAGGAACGAGATGCGGCCCTCGTGGACGCGCGCGGTCTCGGGGGGCAGCAGGCGCATGACGGTCAGGGCCGTCACCGACTTGCCCGAGCCCGACTCCCCCACCACGCCCAGGGTCTCGCCCTCATTGATCGAGATCGAGACGTCGTTGACCGCCTTGACCACCCGGTCCTCGGTGTGGAACCAGGTCTTGAGGCCCGTGATCTCGAGGAGTGCGGCGCGGCCGTCGTTGCTCATGGGGCGGGATTCTGGGGGCGTGCCTGCACCCTGTCAACACACCCTGCGGCTTGCCGCCCCGCTTGCCCGGGGACCGGCCTCCACCGCTCCGCCTCTGCCCCATCTGACGGGCTGTCGCTTGTTTCCCTGATCGCACACGGCGTCCGCGCCCGTCAGCCGGTGTGCCCAAACCCGCCGTCGCCGCGCACGGTGGCCTCGAGCGGCACGCCCGTGACGAAGCGCGCGCGCACCACGGGCGCGATCACCAGCTGTGCGATGCGTTGGCCGCGCTCGATGGTCACCGGCGCCGTGCCCAGGTTCACCAGCATCACCTGCAGCTCGCCGCGGTAATCGCTATCGATGGTGCCAGGCGCGTTGGGGATCGTGAGCCCGTGTTTCAAGGCCAGCCCGCTGCGCGGACGCACCTGGCCCTCGTAGCCCAGGGGGATGGCGAGCTTCAAGCCCGTGGGCACCAGCGTGCGGGCCATGGGAGCCAGCGTGAGCGGCCCGGTCAACGCGGCCACGAGGTCCAGGCCGGCGCTGCCCGGCGTGGCGTAGGCGGGAAGCGGCAGGCCCTGCCCGTGCGGCAGCACCTCGACGGCCAGCGGAACCTCGTCAGGCGCGGGAGCGATCACGCCCACAACCTACCGCGGGCCTACCCCACCCCCGCCGCCTGGAACCAGCGCGTGCTACGCTCCGACGGGAGGCCCAGGTGAGCGCGGACGGCCAACAGGACGGCTCGGCGGCGCGCATCGTCAAGGTGCTCGCCGGCGTGGTGATCGTGACCGCGGGGCTGAAGATCGCGGCCCCGGTCCTGCTGCCCATCGTGGCCGCCGGCTTCCTCGCGCTGGTGGCCCTGCCGCTTCAGCAGCGCCTGATCGGCTGGGGCTGGCCCAAGCCTGTGGCGGTAGGCGCGACCCTCCTGACGGCGCTCGTGACGCTGGCAGTCTTCACCTCGCTCCTGACCTCCTCGCTCACGACCTTCGCCAACGACCTGCCCACGCTGCGCCAGGAGATCGACGGGCTGACGAGCAAGGCCGTCGCCAGCCTGGAACGGCTCGGCTGGGACTCCTCGGCCGAGGCCGTGACGCAGCGCTTCCATCCCAACATGCTGCTCGACCTGCTGACGGGCACCGTGACGGGGCTGGTGGACCTCCTCTCCTCCTTCGTGGTCATCCTGCTGCTCACCGTTTTCGCGCTCGTGGAGGCCGAGGACCTGCCCGGGAAGATGCGCGCGGCGCTGGGCGACGCGCACGCCGACCTCTCGCTCTACGCCCGCATGGCCAAGGCCGTGAGCGCCTACGCCTTCTGGAAGACGGTGATGAATGCGCTGGCGGGCGCGCTCGTCGCCCTGGCCTGCCTGCTCCTGGGCGTGCGCCACCCCCTGCTCTGGGGCCTGCTCGCCTTCCTCTTCAACTTCGTGCCCAGCGTGGGCTCCTTCATCGTGGCCATCCCCATCGTGCTGCTCACCCTGGCCGAGCGCGGCGCCGGGGCCGCGGGCGTGATGGCGCTCACGCAGGTGGGCATCGGCCAGCTGGTGGGGAGCGTGCTCGAGCCCCTGGTCATGGGACGCCGCCTGGGCCTCTCGCCCCTCGTCGTGCTGCTCTCCCTGCTCCTCTGGGGCTGGCTCTGGGGGCCCGTCGGCATGCTCCTCTCCGTGCCCCTCACCATGATCGTGCGCTCCCTGCTCCTCGAGACCAAGGACGGCCGCGCGCTGGCGATCCTGCTGGGGCCGTCCGCGTAGCACCGCCTGCCCGGCCGCTCCCGGGCGCCCCCTAGGCCCTCTCCGCACCCGGGGTGGCGCGGGGCCCAATAGTGAGTATAATCACTACATGGCCCCTCGCCCCGCCCTGCACCGGATCCTGCGCGCCGCCGCGCGACTGCAAGAACTCGTGCCCGACGCGGTCCTCGTAGGCGGCACGGCAGCCGCGCTGCACGCCGGCCACCGCGTCTCGCTCGACGACGACCACACCGTCGCGGACCTGAGCCTGCGCTTCGACGGCGTGCTCCAGGCGCTCGAGGAGACGCAGGGTTGGGTCACCGCTCGCGTCAAGCGGCCGGTCTTGATCTTGGGCACGTTGGACGGCGTCGAGACGGGCATCCGCAACCTGATCCGCTCCCGGCCGCTCGAGGTCGAGACGGTGACGATCCGTGGCAAGCCTCTGCGCGTCCCGACCCTCGCCGAGATGACGCGCATCAAGGCCTGGCTGTGCCTGATGCGCAACGCCACGCGCGACTACCTCGACGTGGTAGCCCGGGCCGACCGGCTGGGCGAAGCGCGCGCTGCCGAGGTCCTCGCCGCTCTCGACGCCTACTACCAAGATCAACGGGGGCCGGGGGGCAGCCGCGTGGCCACGCAGGTGGCTCGCCAGCTCGCCGAACCGCGGCCGGGCGACCTTTCGGAGGTGGACCTGCGCGCGTACCGCGATCTGGAGCCGCGCTGGCAAGACTGGGATGCGGTCGTCGCTGCGTGCCGCCGCCTTGCCGCCCGGATCTTGGAACGCTTCGACGGGAGCGCGCCGTGAAGCACCGTCACCTCCGCTACCCCCCCGGCACGCCGGTCGAACGCCTGCCCTCCGCCGCCCTCGTGGACCTCCTTGATCGAGGCGACCTCGGCCTTTGGCGTCCCCTTCGGGACGCCCTGGCCAAGGACCCGCACGGCCCCCTCGCCGACCGCGTGCTCGATCTGCTGGGCGCGTTCCCGATGTACGGCACCTCCGCCCTCTGGCGCACGTGGATCGACCGTCGGCGCACAGAGGTCGAGGCCTGCGACCCGACCCTGCCCGTCCTGAGCCTGGCGGTGCTACGGCGGCGCCTGGGCCTCACGCAGGCCTCGCTGGCTCGACGCATGGACATGAGCCAGTCCGACCTCTCCAAGCTCGAGCGCCGCCCAGACGTTCGGCTCTCGAGCCTGCGCCTCTACGCCCAGGCCCTGGGGGGCCGCCTCGAGACCTCGGTGCTCCGCGGCCCCGAGCGCATCGCCGTCAGCCCGGGAACTCCGCCTACTCCGATGGGACGCCGACGACCTGGCTAACGGGTGTCGACGCTAGTCCGCCTCGGTGTCGCGCGCGCAATTCGCCCAGCTGCGCCTCCCGGCGCAACCGCCGACGGCGAAACACCTCCCCGGTGCCGGCCATGAAGACCACGCCCGCAGCAATCCCATAGGCGCCCAGAACTACGTAGCCGCCGAAGACCCCACACACCACATCCGCAATCCAAGCGCGGCTGGAGGGGAAGATGCGGCGCACGGACCCAGCATACGTCAGCGCGGCCGTGGGGGCTCCGCCCCCGTGCCCGCGCCGTGTCAGCCCCAGCACGAGTCAGCGCTTGGGAGCGCGCCTGTGCGGCCAGAAGGCACTGTCAAGGGCGCCCGTGTGCAGATTGACGGCCGAGATCCACCAACCAGAATCCCGGTACCAGCTGATCTCGTCGGTGACTTGGCCGCCGATCCCAGAGCGGACCCGCGACGGCTCGGGCCGACCGGGGATGCGCAGGTGCCAGTGCCGCGAGGACGGACCGATGCCCTGGTTCGCAGCGTGCCACGTGCCCTCCAACGATCCCGAACGGCTGGCAGCCTGTCGCAGGCTCTGCCACGTATAGCGGAAGGTCCCGTCGGGACGGACGACGAGCGCGATGGACCAGTCGGCCTCCTGCGCACCGTTGGTCCCCTGCTCCGGGGGCCCCCCGCGTATCCAGTCCCCGACGATGGTGAACTCGAAGGTGCCGACCGGCGAGTCCGGCGGCGCGGGAGGGTCCTCGAAGAAGATGTTCTCACGCAGGTACAGGATCAGCCAAAGCGATGCCATCGTCGCCAGGCAGATCGCCACGACCCCTGTGCCGGTGACCTTCATCGCGCCAGCGTAGCGCGCGGCTGTTCGTTGCGCTCTCCCCCGCCCGCCACGCCTACGGGACGCTGATCTTGCCGAGCGGCACGCCGCGACGCGCGCCGGTGGCGGAAGGAAGGTTTGCGGAGAGGCCACGGAGGGTCGCGTCGGCGAGCAGCGCGAAGCCGAGGGCCTCCTTGGCGTCGCTCAAGGCCGGCTCGAGGGCTTCGACGTGGATCGCAAGCGGGGCCAGCCGCGCGGCGAGGGCGCGCATCAACGTCGGGTTGCGCGTCCCGCCGCCGGAGAAGCGCGCGAGCGCAAGACGCGGGAAGCGGGGGCGCACGAAGCGCGTGAGCCCGTCCGCCAGCGCGCGGGCCGTGAGCTCCACCGCCGTGCGCACCCGATCGTGGGGCGCGACCTGCGCGAACGCGCGTGCGAAACGGGCCGCGACCTCGGGGCCGAAGTGCTGGAAGCCGGCGCTCTTGGGCGGCGCCGCGTCCAGGAACGCACGCGCGTGGTCGCTCAGCGCGGCCAGCAGCCCTTCGTGGACCTGCCCCAAGGCCGAGAGCGCTCCGTCCCGGTCGATGCCGCCGTGGGCGCCCGGGATCTCGCGCGCGAACCCATCGATCAGCGCATTGGCGGGACCGACGTCGGAGGCGAGCACCTGGGCGGGATCCTCGGTGATGACCGTCACGTTGGCGATGCTGCCCAGGTTCACGCTGGCGCTCACCTCGTTGGGGCGGGCCCACAGGCACCAGTCGGCGTAGGGGATCAGGGGCGCGCCCTCGCCCCCGGCGGCGATGTCACGGGGGCGGAAGTCGGAGACCGTCAGGATCCCGGTACGCTCGGCGAGCACGTCGCCGTCGCCCACCTGCAGCGTGACCGCACGGCCCCCGTTCTCGGCACGCGGCAGGTGAAACAGCGTCTGGCCGTGCGAGGCGAGGGCGTCCACCTCCTCGCGCGCCACGCCCGCCGCGGCCAGGAAGGAGAGCACGTCGGCGGCCCAGCGCTCGGCCAGATCGAACGAGAGCCGCGCGGCCTCCCCCACCGCCCCCGATGTCGCCGCACGCAGTCGGACGCGCAGCGCGTCGTCGTAGGGGCGCGTCTCGCTCGCCATCAGAGTCACTTCGAGCCCCGGCGCGCGGCCTCGGAGGCGCACCAGCGCGAGATCGAGCCCGTCCATGCTCATGCCGGACATCAGGCCCAGGACCAGGCGTTCGGGCCGGCTGCGGTAGGCGTGCAGCCGTTCCAATCCATCGGGGGGCGCGGGGGGAGCCACGCACGCACCCTAGCAAGGGCCTCCGCCAGCCTTCCCGAGCCGATCCGGCCACGTTGCACGCATTGTGCGAACCCGTGACGGGCGGGTGCGGTCCATAGGGGGACGAACGACGACCTCCCCGAGCACCCCACGTCCCTGGAGCCAGCCATGCGCGTCCCCCTCCTGCCCCTCTTCGCCTTGCTCCCCGCCTTCCTCCTCGCCGGTCCCGGCGCTGAGCGCGCCCCGGCCGACGAGCCGCTGCCGACGGCCGCTCCGAACGCGGCGCGGCATCCCCACCGGGAGGCGCCCAAGACCATCGACCTCGCCATCTGCCTGGACACCTCGGGCAGCATGCAGGGGCTGATCGACGCGGCCCGCCAGAAGCTCTGGAGCCTGGTGAGCGAATTGGCCACGGCCAAGCCCACCCCCACGCTGCGCGTGGCGCTGCTCACCTTCGGCAGTCCCGGCAGCGACGACCCCGGGCACGTCGTGCTGCGCACCGGCTTCACCCAGGACCTCGACCTGGTGAGCGAGAAGCTGTTCCAGCTGGGCACGAACGGCGGCGACGAGTTCGTCGGCCGCGTGCTCCACCGCGCGCTCGGCGCCCTGGCGTGGACGCCGGAGAACGCCTTGCGCATGGTGTTCGTGGCCGGCAACGAATCGGCCGACCAGGACCGCGAGAAGCCCTTTCGCCTGGAAGCCCAGAACGCGGTCGCCAAGGGCGTGGTCGTCAACGCCATCTACTGCGGCGGCCCCGACGATGGCGACGCCGCCCTGTGGCGCGAGCTGGCGCTGGTGGGCAAGGGGCGCTTCGCCTCCATCGACCACAACCACGGCACGGTGGTCATCGCCACGCCCTTCGACCAGCCCCTGGCCGAGCTCTCCGCCAAGCTCAACGCCACCTACGTGTTCGTGGGCGACAAGGCCCGCGAGCAGCAGGAGCGCCAGAGGGTCCAGGACGGCAACGCCGCCGGAGCCGGCGCCCCCGCCGCCGCCGAGCGCGCCGCCGCCAAGGCCTCGGACCTCTACAAGACCGACGACCTCGTGGAACGCCTGGCCGCCGATCCCGCGCTCGACCTCGCCCTGCTCAAGGAGGCGGAGCTGCCCGACGACCTGCAGAAGGTGCCCGCCGCCGAGCGCAAGGCCTGGCTCGAGACCCGCAAGAGCGAGCGCGCGGCGCTCCAAGCGCAGGTCAAGGATCTCGACCACAAGCGCCGCTCGCACGTCGAGGCCGAGATGAAGCGCCAGCAGCTCAGCGACACCAACGGCCTGGACCGCGCGCTCCGGGACGCGGTCCGCCAGCAGGCCCACGAGGCCGGCTTCGATTTCGAGGCACCGCCCATTCGCTAGCCGCTCCCCGCCCGCTCCCCCGCGCCCCCGATGACCTCCCGTTGTCGGGGGCGCTTTCGTCGGCGCGCCGCTTCCGCCCCCCCCGCCCCCCTGCGAGAATCCCGGGCCCCCGAGGCCCTGATCCCCGAGGCCCTGCCCCCAGAGGAAGCGAGTCGCGGCGTGTTCATCCAGTACCTCACCACCGACCCGGTCTACTACGTCTCCTGGCTGGCCTCGGTGGTGCTGAGCGTGACGCTCCACGAGCTGGGGCACGTGTTCGCCGCGCTGCGCCAGGGCGACGACACGCCGCGCCTCATGGGGCGCGTCACGCTGGACCCGATGGTGCACATGGGACTCTCCAGCCTGCTCATGGCGGCGTTGATCGGGCTCGCCTGGGGCGTGACGCCCACCAACCCGAGCGCCTTCCGCGGCCGCCACGGCCGGGCCTACGTCGCCTTCGCCGGCCCGCTCGTGAACCTGCTGCTGGCGTTCATCGCGCTCACCGCGCTGGCGCTGCTCCTGCGCCAGGCATCGCCGGAGTCGATGGCCTCCAACAACCTCTTCCGCTTCCTGTCCATCCTCGGCGGCCTGAACCTGATCCTGTTCCTCTTCAACATGCTGCCCATCCCGCCGCTGGACGGCGCGGCCATCGTGGGCGACTTCTCGCCGCGCTTCGACCGGCTGCGCTACCTGCCGGAGGCCCAGCCCTGGTTCCTGGCGGCGCTCTTCGGCGCGGTGATCCTGCTGCCGCTCGGCCGGATCGCCATGGACCTGGGCCTCGCCTACGTCCGTCTCTTCCGCTAGCCGTGCGTCCGGTCGTGCTCGAGTTCGCGCGCGCGCCGGTCCTGGGCCGCGTCAAGCGGCGACTGGCCGCCTCGGAGGGCGAGCACGAGGCATTGCGCATCTACCGGCTGCTGGCCCAGGACGTGCACGCGGCCCTGAGCGGAGCGCAGCGGGGCGGCACGCTCGATGTGATCCTGTGCGTGGCGGATGGGCCCGAGGACGGGCCCGAGGCGCGCGCCGTGGCTGCCTGGCTGCCCGGGGCGCACGCCGTCTGGGCCCAGGGCGAAGGCGACCTGGGCGCGCGCCTGGAGCGTTCGTTCGAACGCGCCTTCGCCGCCGGGGCTTCGGCCGTCGCGGCGGTGGGAACGGACGTCGTGGGCCTGACGCCGGAGCGGCTCGCCGAAGCGTTCGCGGCCCTCCGGCACGCCGACGTGGTGCTGGCGCCCACGCCCGATGGCGGCTACGGCCTGCTGGCGCTCAAGGGCCCGGTCCCGGCCCTGTTGCGCGACATCCCCTGGAGCACGCCCGAGGTGGCCGCGCGCACGCGGGCGGCGGCGCGGGCGGCCGGACTCACCTTGGCCGAGCTTCCAGGCCTACGGGACGTGGACACCGCCTCCGATCTGGAGGGGGTGCTGCCCACGCTCAGCGTGCTGGTGCCCGTGCTCGACGAGATGCCGCGTCTGCCGCAGCGGCTGGGCCCGCTGGCACGCGCGGCGGCACTCCACGGGAGCGACGTCGAGCTCATCGTGGCCGACGGCGGCTCGAGCGACGGCAGCCTCCAGGCCGCCCGCGCGCTGGGGCTGCGCGTGCTCACAACGCGTCGCGGGCGCGGCACCCAGCTGCGCGCGGCGGCCGAGGCCGCACGCGGACGCTGGCTGTGGACGCTGCACGCCGACGCCGACGTAGAAGACGGCACCTTGGAGCGGGTGTTGGCCCATGCGCGCCGCGGCACGCATCCATGGGCCTTCGTGCACACGCGGGTCGGCGTACCGGGGGCCCTCTACGGCGTGCTGGCCGTGCTGACCGAGATCCGCGCGCGCTGGCTCAAGCTGCCCTACGGCGATCAGGGGGTGCTGATCAAGCGCTCGCTCTACGAGCGCGTGGGCGGCTACGCGGACGTGCCGCTCATGGAGGACGTGCTGCTCGCCCGGCGCCTGGCGGCGCATGCGAGCCCGGCCTGCCTGGGAGGCCGGCTCACGCTCGACGGCCGGCGCTGGAAGCGCCACGGGTTGGCGCGGGTCTCGATCGGCAACCTGGGCCAGCTGGCTCGCTTCCTCCTGGGGGGGCGGCAGGCCGAGGACCTGGCGCGAGGCTACGACCGCTCGCTCGGGTAGGCTCGCGCCGTGCCCGCCCCGCCCGCCTCCCCCGGCTCGCGCGCTCCCGGCCGCGGCGCACGGCTGCTCATCGGCCTCATGTTCCTGGGCGCGGCCGGCTTCTGGGCCTTCACCGCGCTCAACCGCGAGACAGGCGAGCCCTACATGCGCGTGCGGGTGCGCGTCGTGGACGAGATGGGGCGCGCCCTGAGCCGGGCCCAGGCGCGCACGCGCTACGGCGGCACCTGGCTCAACCTCGACCAGAACGGCGAAGTCGTCGTCCTCGACCCGCGCACCCGGGCCGGTCTCCCCGACCCGCTGGAGGCCCTGAGCGACGCCTTCGAAGCGCGCGCCCCCTTCCATGCCGCGCGGCGCGGTCGCCGACCGGTCGTGACCGAGGCAGGCCCCGGCGCCTACGCCTGCGTGATCCCGCTCGAGCCCTGCGGCCTGCTGCGGCTGGGCGTGGCGCCCAGCGGCTTCCCCGGCGCGCGCGCGACGGTGGACCCCGACGGCGCCGAAGAACGTTGGCGCCTGACCGAGGGCCTCGACGTGATCCGCGCCGGCGAGGCGGCCACCTACGCCGTCTTCGCGGGCGCACCTGCCCTGTGGGTGACCCTGGAGGGCGACCGCGGCGTGGCGCAGGTGCGCCTCGAGCTGCCCGCCCCCGGCCTGGGCCAGCTGCTCGAGCGTTCGTTGGGGCCCGAGCCGGCGCTGCCCATCCGCGGCCGCGTGCGGCTGCCCGACGGGGCCTGGGTTCCCTCGCTGCACGGGCGGATCGAGGTGCGTGAGCTGCGGGAGGAGGGTCGCCCCGCGATCGATCGCCCGGCCGTGGTCGTGGCGGCCGACGGCGCCTTCGCCGTCGAGTACGCCGGCAGGGGGCGCTTCGAGCTGAGCGCGGTGCTCCCCTTCGCGAACGTGCTGTTGCCCGCGGGCGCCGCGGCCGGCGACGGCGAGGTGCGCATCGAGGCCACGCCCCGTCCCTGGATCGAGCTCTCGCCGACGAGCCTCGTGCAGCTCAAACCAAGCCCGCGCGTCTCGCTCTTCGCCGTGAGCGGCGGCGACGATCTGCTGGAGGAGGGCGGCGCGGTGGCGCTCGAGCGCGGTCTGGCGATCGCCGCGCCCGCCGCCGGGGTCTACCGCGTGATCATGGCCACGCGCGCCAGCGACGCGGGCCCCGCGCGCTCCGGCGAGGTTCAGGTGCTCGTCCCCACGGAGGGTGCCGTCCCCGCCGAGCTGACCCTCACCGACCTGCCGCACGGCACGCTCAAGGTCCTCGCCGATCCCGTGCCCGAACCCGGCGGGGAGGTGCGCGTGGCCCCCGACCGCACGCGCACCCTGCTGCCGCGCCTCGCCACCCAGGCCGAGTTCCTCTACCTGCCCGTGGGCCGCGCGCTTTGCTCGGCCTCCTGGCGCGACCCCACGCTGGCCGACGAGCTGTTCGTGGCCGAGGTAGCCGCCGGCGCCACGACCGAAGTCCGCCTCGCCCCGGTCAAGGGCGGCCGCGTGCGGCTGGTGCTGGCGGGTACGTGGGCAGAGCACGCGCGCGGAGCCCTGGTGCTGCGGATCTCGGCCGGACAGTCGCCCTACGGAGCCGCCGAGGGCCTGCTCCCGCTGGCGCGCGAGGGCTCGCTTCCGGTCTATCAAACGCGCGCCGCGCTGCGCCCTGGTTCCTACCGCGCCACGGTCCATCGGGCGGGAGCCGGCGACGGCCCTACGCTGGCGGTCGAGTTCACGCTTGTGGCGGGCCAGGTCGCCGAGGCGCGCGTGAGCGCGCCGTGAGCCAGGCCCACGAGAGTCCCGGGGGGCGCGGGGGGCGACTCCTGGGACTGGCCGCGTTGGTCTTCCTGGCCTCGGCCGCGGTGCTCGTGGCCGAGATCGCCGCGCCGCGGCTCTTGGCGCGCAGCGTGGGCACGAGCATCCACGCCTGGGCCGCGTCGATCGCCACCTTCCTGGGTGGACTCGCCCTGGGCAACGCCCTCGGCGGTCGCCTGGCCGACCGCTACGGCGCGCGTCTGCTGCCCCTGCTCGCCAGCCTGTCGGCCGTGACGCTGCTCGTGGCGAGCAGTCTGCACGCGGCCTTGGAGCCCCTGCTGGCCGACAGCACTCTCTCCCCCGCTTGGCGCGCCCTGTTCTTCACGCCCCTGTGCTTCTTCCTCCCCGCGGTGCTGCTCGGCACCCTTCCGCCGCTGGCGGCCCAAGCGGGCCTGAGCCGCGGCATCGCTCCCGGCCTCGTCCTCGGTCGCCTCTCCGCCGCCGGCTCGCTGGGCGCCGCGCTAGGCGTGTTCGCGGCGGGCTACCTGCTGGTGCCCGGCCTCTCGACGCCCACCGTGCTCGTGACCGCGGCGTTGCTGGTGGGCCTGCCAGGGCTGCTGTTGCTGCGGTCGCTGCGCACGTCACCCCACGCCGGCCACAGCGCGACCGCCCCCCTGCCCCCTGCATCCGTAATGGAGCGCGCTGCGCCGGCCTCGCAAGCGGAGTCCATCTCCCCGCGCGCGCTCCTCTGGCTCTCGGCCTTCTCGGGCGCCGTCTTCCTGGCGCTCGAGCTGGCGGCGGGTCGCATCGCCGTGCTGGGCCTGGGCAACAGCATCTACACCTGGACGGCAGTGCTGGGCGTGATGCTCACGGGCGCAGCCCTCGGAGCCTGGCTCGGCGGGCGCTACGCAGAGCGGCACCCGCCACGCCGCGCGCTGGCAGCGCTCTTCGTCTGGGCCGTGCTCGGCGTGGGCATCTGCATCTGGACCCCGTTGGTCATGCCGCGGGTGCTGCTGCCCGCGCTTCCCTGGGCGGCCCAGAGCCTGCTGGCCGTGGGGGTGGGCTTCCTGCCCGCCGCCGTGGCGCTCGGCGCGCTGGGACCGGCGCTCGCCCGTGCGGCGCTCTCCGATCCCGCGCGCCACGGGCGCAACGTCGGTGCAATGCAGGCGGCGGGCACCTTGGGCGCGGTGCTCGGCGCGCTGCTCTGCCCCTTCGTTCTGCTGCCGCTGCTGGGCGTCACGACCCTGATCCTGATGCTGACCTTCTGGCTGGCCTGGACCGCCGACCGGCTGACGCGCACGCGGACCCTGCTGCCGCTACGCGGCGTGCTGACGCTGCTGGCCGTGCTCGCGCTCGTGCCGGCCGACGACGACGACACCAGCGGCCTGCGCGACACCCTCGCTGGTTTCGGCCGCGTGTTCCGGCTGCGCGAGGACGCGCCCCAGGTGCACGTGCGCGAGAGCGCCTACTACCGCATCCGCGTCGAACCCGAGCCCACGCGCTGGTGCCTGCTGGCCTCGCCCGTCGATCCGGCCGCGCTCGACGCCGATCCGCTCCTGCGCCGGCAGGCGCGCTTCGCGCCCGCGCGCTCGCGCCTCTACTGGACCGGCGCACCCATGACCTCCGAGCAGTACGCCGGGCTGCTCAAGCACCTGAGCGACGAACGCGACGGCGCCGCGCTCGGCGCCCTGGCCAAGCGCACGCATCACGTCGTGCGCCAGATGGGCCTGGACAAGCTCACCCACGGCTTCGCCGACCTCTCCGACCCCACCTGGGTGGGCTACGACTACGAGCTGGTGGCCGCCGCCGTCTGGCGCCAGGTGGCGCCCGCCACCGGCCAGCGCGCCTTCTTCGTCGGCGGTGGCCCCTACACCTTCCAACGCCGCCTCCTGGCCCTCGACCCCGAAGCCCGTTTGGTGACGGCCGAAATCGACCCCGAGGTGACCCGGGCCGCCCAGGACTGGCTCGGGCTGAGCCAGGACCCGCGCCACCGCGTGCTGCACCAGGACGCGCGCCTTGCGCTACCGGGGCTCGCCGAGGGCGATCGCTTCCACGTCGTCTTCGGCGACGCCTTCAACGACTTCTCCGTGCCCTTCCACCTCACCACCCAGGAGTTCGCCCGCGAGGTCCGGGCCCGCCTGCTCCCTGGCGGCGTCTACCTCGTGAACGTGGTGGACGCCTTCCAGCACGGCGCGTTCCTGAGCGCCATGCACCGCACGCTGGCGAGCGTCTTCACCCACGTCGAAGTCCTCTCCCTCGCCCCCCGCGAGGACGAGCAGCGCGACACGTTCCTGCTGGTGGCCTCCGACGCCCCCGTGCCCCTCGACACCCTCCTCGACGACTTCGAGCGCCCCCTCCCCGTCGTGCGCTACCCCACCGCCGACCTCGACGCCCTCCAGGCTCGCACACAGGCCCCTCTCCTCACCGACGCCTACGCCCCCGTCGAGGCGCTGCTCGCGCCCCTGGCGCGCAGCCCGGAGCGCTGAGCGCCGAGCGCCGAGCGCCGAGCCGTCGGGACAGTACACTCAAGGCATCGCCCTGCGGAGCCACCATGATCCTCGCCTACGTGCAACAGGCCCTGGCTCGCGCTAGGTACGAGAAGCTGGAAGATGGCACCTACGCGGCCGAGGTGCCCGGGCTGCAGGGAGTCCTTGGAACCGGGCCAACCCTGGAGGCCTGCAGGGCGACGCTGGCCGAGGTCGTGGAGGAGTGGGTCCTGGTGCGGGTCGCCCGCGGCCTCTCCGTGCCGGCGTTGGGCGACATCACCGTGGTGGTCAAGACGGCCTCCTGATGCCTCCCTGGGCGCCGACTCCGCGCCGCAAGCTCGTCCGCGCCTTGCGAGACCTCGGCTTCGATGGGCCACTGTCAGGGGGGCGCCACCAGTTCATGGTTCGCAACGAGGTGGTCGTCACGATCCCGAACCCACACGGCGGCGACATCGGCATCGGGCTCCTCGCTCGAGTACTCCGCCAGGCCGGTGTGAGCCGCGAATCGTGGGAGTCGGTCTAGAACTCAGCGGGCGACGGGACGCGCAGCGCGCCGCTGCTGGCGCTTGTCAGCGGGCAATCGAGAACCACGCCGGCGGGGGCTGGGTTCCGCGCACATGGCCCGAATCGCGGCTAGCCTTCGAGCGGTCCCACTTGCGAGGCTGCCATGACCCCGACGATCCGCTCCTCGTCCCTCGACCGCCGCGGGTTCTTGGCGGGCTCGGCCGCCATGGCCGCGCTCGCGCTGGGCAGCCGGCGCTTCTTGCCGGCGGCCTACGCCGGGCCGGAGCCCTTCACGCTGCCGGCGCTGCCCTACGAGCGGACGGCGCTGCAGCCGGTGATCGGGGGCGGGACGATCGACGTGCACTACGGCAAGCACCACGCGGCGTACGTGAAGAACTTGAACGACCTGCTCGGGGGCAAGCCCTCGGGGATGACGCTCGAGGCGGTGATCAAGGCCAGCGCCGGCAAGCCCGAGGAGGTCGCGATCTTCAACAACGCCGCGCAGGTGTGGAACCACACCTTCTACTGGAACAGCCTGCGCGCGGGCGGCGGCGGAGCACCCACGGGGGCCCTGGCCGAGAAGCTCGCCGCCTCGTTCGGCGACTACGCCAAGTTCCGCGAGGCCTTCGTCAAGGCGGCCGTTGGGCAGTTCGGCAGCGGCTGGGCCTGGCTGGTGGCCGCCGGCGACAAGCTCGAGATCGTCAAGACGGGCAACGCCGAGACGCCGCTGACCAGCGACAAGAAGCCCCTGCTCACCATCGACGTCTGGGAGCACGCCTACTACCTCGACTACCAGAACCGCCGCAAGGACTACATCGAGGCCGTGATCGACAAGCTGCTCAACTGGGACTTCGCGGCGAAGAACCTCGGCTAGGCCGAAGGCCTAGCCGGGTTCTTCGCACATAGGGAAAGGAGCGGACGCCATGCACACCTTTCTCGCTCCGCTCCTGGCGGTCGATCTCGAGAACATGCCTGGCCTGCCGCCGGGCGTGTTGCCGTGGATTCTCGCCGGTCTCGCCCTCACGTGGGTCGCGCTGCGCGTGTGGGTGCTGCGCAGCCGCCTCGCGCAACTACACCCGGGCGACCCCGCCCCCCCGGCCCCCCGTTGGCTCCTGTCCCTCGCTCGCTCGCCAGCCGCGCTGCCGGTGCTCCTCGCCCTCGTCGCCGGCTGCGCGTGGGCGGTCTTCACATCGTTCTGAGCCACCGGCTCGCTGGATGGGGAGCGGAGGGCCGCCGCGGAGGACGACATGCAGCCTGGCTACACGAGTCTTCCTACATCAGGACGACGCGGGGGCCTGAGCGCCCCCAGCCCAGCGAGCCGCCCGTCGCTTGGGAGCCAATCCCGCGATCAGCTTGCGCCAGGCGGCGCGTTCGCGGATGGGGCTCACGAGATAGGCGCGTCGGGCGCAGGCGGCCTCGAGCGCTTCGAAGAAGGCAGGCTCGGTCTCGGCCTTGTCGAGCAGCGCGGCCAGCGCGCGCGTGTTGCCGGCCTCGAAGTAGCCGGGGTAGTCCTCGCCCAGCAGGCCCACCGTGCCGGGGATGCGCGAGGCCAGCACGGGCACGCCGTGGGCGAGCGCCTCGGAGATCACGTTGGCGCCGCCTTCGGCGCGGCTCGAGAGCACCATCAGGCGGCTGCGGGCCAGCAGGTGCTGGGCGTCGTCGTGGGCCAGGTCGCCCAACCAGCGGTAGCGGGGGTTGACGCGCATCTCGTCGCGCGCGCGCACGGCCATCGACTCGCTCATGGCGCGGCCGGCGTGCAGCACGCGCAGGGTGCTCGAGGCCGGCAGCCGGCGCGCGGCCTTGGCGGCGCGGAAGGGGTCCTTCACGCGCCGCAGGTGCCCCAGCACGCAGACCTGGAACCACCCGGTCTCCGGCGGCGGCTTCTTCGTGGGCTTGGGCACGCTCTGGTGGATCACGCTCGCCAGCGGGCGGAAGCGCGACGCCAGTTCCTGGATCGCCAGCGGCTGGAGCACCACGAGGCGCGTGGCCAGCTCGAGCGAGCGGCGCGCGTGCGCCGAGCGCTCGAGGCCGCCGTAGATGTCGGTGCCGGTCAGGGCCAACACGATCGGCGCGCTCGCGTGAACCGCACGGAAGCGGCGGATCGAGCC
>JANOFW010000492.1:0-4009 GCA_031413835.1 Planctomycetia bacterium | reverse complement strand
CGAGCAGCTCGCGGTCGAGCAGCGCTCCGTCGGCCAGGCAGCGGGCCCGGCCGTCACGGCAGACCGGGACGCTCACCTGCGCCGCGTCCAGACGCCGGTCGAGCAGCCCCTCCACGCCCTCGGCCGCCTCGCGGCCCGCGCCCTCGCCCAGCGGCAGGCCGATCACGTGCAGCGCGTAGTCGCCGTTGGGGTAGGCGCGCCGCTCCACGCAGCTCACCTTGAGCGCGGGCAGGGGGGCGTCGCGGTCGACGACGGCCTCGTCGAGGGCCGCCACGACCCGCGGCTCGGAGACGTAGCGCCGCAGGACGATGTGGCGCAGGCCGGTGCGCATCCAACGCAGGCCCAGCGGCCCCTCGACGACCCAACGCTCGGCGCGGGCGGCCTCCACGCGCTGGCGCAGCTCGCCGGGGGTGGCCTCGCCGTCGAGGATGCCCGCCAGCCGCGTGCAGAAGGCCTCGATCTCCTTGGCGGGCAGCACGCGCGGATCGGGGTCCACCGCCACCTCGCGGCCGAACGAACTGGTCGCCAGCAGCCGGCCGCGGACATCCACGATCCGCCCGCGCACCCCCATCACCGTCAGGCGCCCCGCGTGCCGCGCCTGGGCGCGGGCCCGGTACTCGGCTCCGTGCACCAGCTGCAGCTGCGCGAAGCGGCCGAGCAGCAGGCCGAGCAGCAGCAGCAGCGCGCCGAAGACGAAGTTGGCGCGGAACATGCGCACTGCCTCGAGGGTGCGGCGGGCCTGCCCCACGGGGACGTTGCGCGGCGGCTGGAGGGCGGGGCGGCTCTTCAACGCTCCTCCTCGTTCGCCACGACCACGAGGGGCCGTCCGGCCGCGGCAGCCGCCTCGGCCTCCTCGCGCCCCTCCAGCTCGGTGAGCAGGCTGCGCGGGGAGAGCTGCTGCGCGACGCTCGCCTCGGCGGCCCGCACGCGACGCTCGAGCAGGTCGCGACGCCGCTCCAGCCGCGGGATGTCGTACTGCAGCCGGCAGGACTCGCTCTGCTCCTTGACCCCGGCCAGCGCCGTGGCGAGCACGGCCAGCACCACGCCGATCATCGTCGCCAGCCTCATCGCCTGCTCCCGCTCCGCGCCTCGCTCCGGGACTCGTCGGGCCCTACCGGCCCGTCCGCCGCCCGCTGCCTCGCTCCTCGTCCGCCACCCCTCGACCGCCCACCCCGCCACCCTCGACCTCGGAACCCGCCGCCTCCAACCCCGCCACCTGAAGCCCCGCCACCTCGAACCCCGCCACCTGAAAGACACGCAACCGCGCGGGCCTCGCCCGCGGGTTCTTCCGCGCCTCCTGCTCGCTCGACCGGATCGGCTTCTTGGTCAGGATGCGTCCGCGCCCCGCCTGGGCCGCCTCGCGGAACGCGGCCTTCACGGCGCGCTCCTCGCCGCTGTGGAAGGCGATCACCAGCAGGCGTCCTGCGGGCGCCAGCGCCCCGAGCGCGGCCTCGAGCCCGCGCTTCAAGTGCCCGAGCTCGTCGTTCACCGCGATCCGCAGCCCCTGGAAGGAGCGCGTGGCGGGATCGATGCGCTTGCCGCGCAGCGCCGCGCGGCGGATCACCTCCGCCAGGTGCTCCACCGTGCGGAAGGGACGCTCGCGCACGAGCGCCCGCGCCACGGCACGCGCCTTGGGCTCGCCGCCGTCCTCGAACAGGATGCGCGCGAGCTCCGCCTCGGAGGCCTCGTTGACGAGATCGGCCGCGGTGGGCTCCGACGACGTGGCGTCGAAGCGCATGTCGGGCAACGCGCTGCCGCCCCGGAAGGAGAAGCCGCGCTCCGGCGCGTCCAGTTGCAGCGAGGAGACGCCCACGTCGAGCAGCACGGCCCGCGGCGCGGCCAAGCCCGCGCGCGCCAGCACGTCGGCGAGATCGGCGTACGAACTCTTCACGAGGCGCACGCGAGCGCCAAACCGCGCCAGGCGCCGGCCGCACAGGGCCAGCGCCTCGGGATCGCGGTCCAGGCCCAGCAGGCGCACCTCGCCGTAAGCCTCGAGGACCGCCTGCGCGTGCCCGCCGAGGCCCACGGTGCCGTCCACGAGCACGGCGCCGGGGATCTCAAGACCTGTCCCGGCGAGGTGCGCGAGCACCTCGCCGAGCAGAACCGGTCGATGGAGCTGAGAAAGATCGTCTGCGGCCGGGTCCACGCCCGGCCTAGCCCGCGGGCTCCGGCTCGGTCGGCTCGCCGACCGCTTCGCCGTCGCCCACGTGCTGCTCCCAGCGCTCTGGGTCCCAGAGCTCCAGGTAGGTGTTCAGGCCCGCCACGCGCACGACGCGCTTGGGGAAGAAGAGCGCCACGAAGCGCTTGGGCAGCGTGATGCGGCCCGGGCCCTTCAACTCGACCTCTTCGGCGCGCTCGAAGAAGCGCCGCTTGCGCGTCGGATCGCCCTCGAAGCGGTTGGGCACCTGCTCGCGCGACATCTCGGCGTAGACGGCGGACGGGTAGGCCTCGACGCACAGCTTGTCTTCCGTGGGCACGAGGTAGAGGCGCCCCTCGCTGTGCCGCTGGATGGCCTCGGCGTAGGAGGAGGGGATGACCACCCGATCCTTGCCGTCGATGCGATGGTCGCGATGGCCAGTGAAGGGACGCATGCCAGGAACCGTGTGTGCCTCCGACGGCCAGAAACTTACACTTCGTGACACATGGCGACAAGACAGAAAATGCGGTCTGCGTTGGATTTCTAAGTCCTTTCGGAACACATACTTGCGTTGTTAGGTTTGATGTAAGTTTGTATTCGTGACACCCGCTGACCTGTGGAGAAGCTGTGGGCGAAGGTTCAGAAGTCCTTGTCTGCCACCGATCTAGGGCCTCCCCCTACCGGGCGATCTGGCCCCTGGTCCTAGCCCCGATGTGACACCCGCTTCCCCGGCAAGCCCCCTCTCGCCCGCGAGCGCCGCCCCGGCCCGTCCGCCCCCGCGCCGCTCCCACCGCGGGCTTTCCCAGCCCCCCGCGGATCTGCTGACGTACGATCCGACCTCGGACGGTCACGACCCGGGGGGTCGGTGCTGTCGAACCGGGTCAGGTCCGGAAGGAAGCATCCCTAAGACTCCCCACCGATGTCTTCGGGCCCCCGTGACCGTCCCTTTTCCGCTGCGCGGCCGCCGCCCATCGGGAAAGGGACGGTTCCTGGGGGCGCGCAGCGCGCGCCCCCAGGAATGGCGGAGAGGACAGGATTTGAACCTGCGATACGGTTTCCCGTATACGCGCTTTCCAAGCGCGCGCCTTCGACCGCTCGGCCACCTCTCCGTGGCGTGATCTGTCAGGGATCTGAGATCCGATCGCGCGACAGGATAGCGGGAGGCCCTCGAACGGCCCCTTTCAGGGCCGGGCCTCACGCTCGGGGCTGGCGCCGCGCCTAGGGAACCGCGGGAACCGCGTGCCGGAACAGGCCCGAGCCGGCCATGTCCAGCAGCGCGCGGAAGACCACCGTGTCGTCGTGCGTGGTGTGCGTCGCCTGGGGCGAGAAGGGCCCGAAGGTGTCGCCGCCGCCGGGGATGGTCCCGCCGTCGGCCGCCAGCGTGAAGGTGCCGCAGCCGGGGACGATCCAGAACATGCCGCTGGCGCCGTTCTGCATCAGCCCGGCGAAGCCGAACGCGCCGTTGGAGGCGATGTCGAACGTGCCGGGGGCCGAGAGGCCGGGCAATTGGTCGCTGAAGGTCGTCACCTGGCCGAAGTCGGGGGGCGCGGGGCGACCCTCGAAGACCGCCAGGAAGGGCGCGCCGCTGCCGATGACGTAGGTGGCGAAGTCGGCCGCTCCGGGCGCCCCGAAGATCTCTGCCTTGATCTCGGGGATCTGGCACTGGCCGCGATGCGAGAGCAGGTCCAGTTCACCGAAGAAGCCGCCCGATGTGCCCGGCGCGAGGTCGCCGGAGCGTGCCAGCTCGATGTAGGGCTCGGTGGCGCTTCCCGCCAGGATGACATCGTCGGGCGGCAACACCGCGTTGCCGACGGCCTTCCAGAGCACGACGCTGTTGTTGAAGACCAGCAGCGGCCCGCCGCCGTAGATCTC
>JANOFW010000491.1:0-3966 GCA_031413835.1 Planctomycetia bacterium | reverse complement strand
CTCAGCGCGCGGCGTGGACACGCTCATGCCCCTGGACCTCGACCGGGCCGTCGAGACCCTGCTCGCGCGAGCGCGGGCCGAGCAGGTGCCGCAGGCCCTGGAGCTCTCTTGGCCCAACGAGGAGGAGCGCAGCGCCCGGGTGCTGCTCGAGGCCATGCGCCGCGATCTGGGCTGGTACGTGCTGCTACGTCTGACGCGCGCGCAGGCCTGGGTCGAGCCTACGATCCGTCGCCTCCAGGCCCGCTTCCAGCTCACCCTGCGCGAGGCGCAGGTGGCAGCGCTCGTGGCCCGTGGGCAGTCCAACGGCGAGGTCGCCACGGCGCTCGGCATCGTCGAGAAGACGGTGAAGAACGTGCTCATGACCGTCTACCAGAAGTGCGAGGTGCGCAACCGCGTCGAGCTGGCCTTGCGCGCCTACGACGTGGGCCTGATCACCCGCGAGGGCTGAGCCTTCGGAGTGTCGCCAAGACGTCCTGCTCCGCTGCCCTTCGACTCCAGCCCGACTCGCTCGATGGGGTGCGGAGGGCCGCCGCGGAGGACGCCGTGTAGTCTTTCTACATCAGGACGACGCGGTGGCCCGAGCGCCCCCAGCGAGCGAGTCGCCCATGCCCGCTCCCTTGCGCCCCCTCGAAACCCTCTGGGACGATTGGGTGAGCGGCGAGGGCGTGGCCGAGGCCTTCGGCGATCCGACGCTGCCGCTCGAGGTGGAGGTGGGGCCGGGGGAGGACGACTTCCTGCTCGAGTGCGCCGTCGCGCAGCCGGGGCGCAACTGGCTGGGCATCGAGTACAGCAGCAAGCGCGTGCATCGCTACGTGCGCCGCGTGCTGGCGCTGGCGGGGTCGTTGCCCAACCTGCGGCTGGTGTGGCGTCCGGCGGCCGACGTGATCGGCCCGTTCCTCTCGCCCGCGAAGGTGGCCGGCTACCACGTCCACTTCCCGGACCCCTGGCCCAAGAAGCACCACGCGCGCTACCGGCTCATGGGCCCCGAGTTCGTCGCCGACCTGGCGCAGAGCCTCGTTACTCAGGGGCGCCTCGAGGTGGCCACCGACAGCCGGGCCTACCTCGAGGAGATGCTGGCCGTGCTGGCGGCCGAGCCGCGGCTCGAGAACCTGCTGCCCCACCCCGGCTGGCGCACGCCGCCGCCGGGCGAGCGCGCCACCGTCTTCGAGCGCCGCTGGCGCGACGAGGGACGGCAGATCCACGCGCTGGAGTTCGGATCGCTTGGGGGCCGGGGGTAGTTCGGTCGCCGTCCGGAGCGATCCGAATTAGAACAAGGCCTGCAGCCCGGGAGTTCACACGTCATGCGCGGATGCGGCAGGCTCTTGGTGGTCGCCTTGCTCGCGTGTCCGGCGGGTCTGCGTGGCGTGGGCGCGGAGGACGAGGGGCCGCTCAAGGGGCTTTCCGGAGCCGCCGCGCTCGAGTGGGCCAAGGAGCTCTCCACCGACGCGATGCAGGGGCGCAAGACCGGCCATCCGAGCGCGCGGCGCTCCGAGGACTGGGTCGCCCAGGCGATGGGGGCCATGGCGCTCCATCCCAAGGACCCCGCGGGCACCTACCTCGACCCTTTCACCTTCCTCACGACACAGATCCAGGCGCCGGTGACCTGCGCGCTCGCGGGTCAGGATCTCGAGTACGGCACGGACTTCGTGGATCTGCTCTACAGCGGGGGGGGCAGCGTCGAGGCGGAGGTGGTCTTCGTGGGCTACGGCATCGCGCGGCCGGACCTCGGCTGGGACGAGTACGCTGGCGTGGACGTCAAGGGCAAGGTCGTGCTGGCGCTCCGGGGCGCGCCCCGGGCGCGCGCCAAGGAGTTCGCGCTCGAGCCTCAGATCGGGACGAAGAGCGCGCTGGCGTTCGAGCGCGGCGCGCTGGGCTTCCTGATCGCCGAGGGCGCCGCCGCCGTGGTCGGCACGTTGCAGGAGAAGAACTTCCGCAAGTCCCTGCCGGCCTTCTGGCTCACGGCCGCCGCGGCCGACCGGGTGCTCGGAGGGCTCAAGACCAGCGTCGTCAAGGAGCGCGCGACGCGCGACGGCGAGGGCGCCACGGCCCCTCCCGCGCTGGCCACGGGCGTGAAAGCCTGCCTCAAGGCGGGCGTGCAGATCCTGGCGGAGGCCACGGGGCACAACGCGCTGGGCTCGATCGACGGGCGCGATCCCGACCTGCGCGGCGAGGTGGTGCTCGTGGGCGCGCACATGGACCACCTGGGTCTGGACGCCCAGGGGCGGGTCTACAACGGAGCCGACGACAACGCCTCTGGCGCGGCCGTGCTGCTGCACGTGGCGCAGACGCTCAAGGACAACGGCTGGCGGCCCAAGCGCACGATCCTCTTCGTGGGCTTCGGCGCCGAGGAGCAGGGGCTGGTGGGCTCGCGACATCTGGCCGAGGGCCTGCCGTTCGACCACGACGCGCTCGTGTGCGTGCTCAACATGGACATGGTCGGCCAGGGCACCACGCAGGTCACCCTGGCCGGCATCAAGCGCTCTGCCGCCATGGGCGAGCGGCTCCTGGGCTACCTGCCGGAGGCGCTGAAGAAGCAGGTCGTGCCCGAGGACGATCTCGACGCGAGCGGCGACCACTGGCCCTTTGCCGAGAAGGGCGTGCCGGCCTTCTTCCTGGCCACGCGCGGCGAGCACCCCAACTACCACGCGTTGGGCGACGACGCCGCCAACCTCAAGCCCGAGTGCCTGGAGGCCGCGGCGCGCGTGCTGGGCGCCCTGATCGTGCGCCTGGGCGAGGATCCCGCGTCGCTCCAGGGGCCCAAGTAGCGCGATGGCGCGCGCCACGCTTCCGGCCCGGCTCCCTGCGGCCCTGCTGCTCCTGTCGGCCCTCGTCCTGCCGGGGTGCCTGGGACGCGAGGAGCGCGTGACCCTCGAGCCCGACGGCTCCGGGGTCGTGCGTGTGACGGCGACCTTCGAGCCGGCCGCCCTGGCCGCGCTCGAGCGGCGGGTGCTGGCGCGGCTGGGGACGGCCAAGGCCCCCGAGCCCGCCGTGGGCGTCCAGCCCATCGCCTGCGGCTGGGTACGGGCCCAGGCGCGCGGGGTGGAGGGGCTCACGCTCGTGAGCTGCGATGAGCGCCGCGAGGAGGACGGGCGCCTGGTGGTGACCAGCGAGGCGCGCTTCGCCTCACTGGAGGCGGCCGCTCGCGGCGGCTTGTTCCACGCGGCCGAGGTGGCCTTCGAGCGCCGCCCCAAGAAGCGCTGGCGCTTCACCCTGCGCGAGGTCTGGGCCACCTCGGGCCCGGGCGCCGACGACGCCTTCGGCGGCGTGCCCGCCGCCCAGCTGCGCCCGACCTTCGAGCCGGACCTCGCGGCCCTGCGCCACGAGCTCGTGATCACCTTCCCCGTGCCGGTCACGAGCACCAACGCGGAGCTGAGCGCCGACCGCCGCACGGTCACCTACCGCGCCCGCGGCGACGAGGCGGCGCCGGGATGGCTCGAGGTCGAGCTCGAGCTCTCCGAGGAGCAGGCCTGGCCCACGTTCCGCTACCGGCCCGATCTGGCTGCCCTTACCCGTCGTCTCGTGTTGCCCGCCCCGCAGGTGCTTCCGCCGGCCCCTCCCCCGGCCGACGACGACACCAAGTAGGTAGCGCCCGTCTCCTGACTGGCAGGCGCGGGCCTACATGGGCTAGGAGCCGGAGGGGAGGCGCCGCGACACCCCGGCGGAACAGTAGCTCTCCTGGTACGCCGGGCTGCTACGCGTCGGCGCGCTGGATGGGGTGCGGAGGGCCGCCGCGGTGGGCCGCCGCGGAGGGCCGCCGCGGAGGACGCCATGCAGCCTGTCTACGCGAGTCTTCATATATCAGGACGACGCGGTGGCCCGAGCGCCCCCAGCCCAGCGCGCCGCACGTCGGCACAAGGGAACTTCTGAAGTCGATGCCGACCAGGGTGTCGAGGATCGGCTCGGTCTGCAGCGGGTCGGTGCGCAGCGCGGCCGACAACTCACCTGCCCCCAGCCCACCCGTCTGCT
>JANOFW010000490.1:0-2473 GCA_031413835.1 Planctomycetia bacterium | reverse complement strand
GGGCCTGGCGACCGACCCGCGCGTGCGCGCCAAGGCTGGGTCCTCCTGGAGGACCGTAGGTCTCGCCGTCGTGGTGCCGGGGTTCGACTACCTGTTCGTGGCGGAGGGGGCGCCGGGGGAGGGCGTGGCCATGCGCGTACGCAGTCCCGACGGCAAGACCCTGGCCTCGCGTCCGGCCCACGGCGACGCGCTGACCTTCGCGGCCGGCCTGGGGCCGTCGCTGCGCTTCCGCGCGGCGGCCGTCACGCTGCTCCGGCTCGAGGTCGAGGCCAAGGGCAAGAGCGCGACGCTCCTGGCCCTGCTGCGCCGCGCCTCGAACTGAAGCCCCGTCCCCCGCGACCCCCTCAGCGTCGAGACGGCACGCCGTCCTTGCGACGCTCGCGCACCTGATCCCACTCTTCGGCGAGCACGCCGTAGACGAGGCTGTCGCACCAGCCGTGGTGCTCCACCCAGCGTGCTTGCTTGTGCAGCGCCTCGAGCGGCACGCTGGCCTTCTCCGCCACGCGTCGCGAGGCCACGTTGTCGCCGGCGCATTCGATCACGATGCGCCGCAAGCCCCAGTCGCGGAAGGCCGAGGTGATCAGCGCGCGCACGGCCTCGGTGCACAGCCCTTGATCGCGACGCGAGGCGCGGATCCAGTAGCCGCACTCGGCCTGGCCGAGCTCGGCGATCACGCGGTGGAAGCCCGTGCCGCCGAGCACTTCGCCGCTGGCGCGGTCGAAGAGCCCCAAGAAGAACTCGTCGGGCTCAGGCGCCTGGCGCTGCCGGGTCCAGGCCTCGATGCGCTCGAGGGTCTCCTCGGGGTCCCGGTGGCTGGTCAGGGCCCAGGGCATCCAGGGGGCCAGGGTGGTGCGCGAGGACTCGATGGCCTCCCACAGGCCGGGGGCGTCCTCGGGCGTCCACCACGCCAGCCTCAACCTCTTGGTGAGCAAGGGGATGGGGTAGGGCCGGGGGGGCTTCCAGGGGGGCGGGGGGGCGGGCGATTCGGTCACGGCGGGGAGCCTACCGCGGTCGTCTCCTGGCCGCCCCCGGCCCCCCCCCTGACGGAACACTACGGACTTTGGGCCCGGGTCGAACGTCATCGGTATTGAAGTTGCCCCCCCTTTGGTACCGTTAGTGGATCAGAGGGCCGGTTCCGGCCCCCCGCGCCCCCCAGGCGCACGACTTCCCCGTGGCCCACAGATGGAGACGACGAAAACGATGCGTACGACGACGACGTGGTTTGCGGCCGGCATGCTGGCCGCTCTGAGCGCAGGCTTCATCGGCAGTCCCGCCGCCAACGCGGGGTGATGCAGCGGCCGTTCATCCGCCAGTCTGGCGGCTCTCGAGATCCGTTGGGAGAGCGCACCGCGCATCTCGCCCAAGGAGGCTGAGGCGGTCGTGACCGGGTCCGAGGGCGAGGACGCCCCCGAGGCCAAGGCTCCCGCCGTCGCCGCCAAGGGCTTCGACGCCAAGAAGCCGATCTGCGTCTACGTCTGTGACAACGACGACAGCGACGAGCAGAAGAAGCTCGAGACGCTGACGTTCAAGGCCGAGAAGGTCGGCCTGGCCATGAAGGCCTTCCGCACCGTGCGCATGGACTCCGCCCAGGTCGCCGGCGATCCGCTGCTGGCCGACCAGGGCAAGGAGAGCCCGCGCCTGCTGCTGATCAACCCCCTCGACGCCAAGGTGACCGTGCTCGAGAAGAGCAAGCTCAGCGCCTCGGGCGTGTACAACGCGCTTGAGTCGGTCAGCGACAAGTTCTACGTCCAGAAGCTCGAGAAGACGGTCAAGAGCCATCTCGACATGCTGACGGAGCAGGACCAGCTCGCCAACAAGGAGAAGCAGCTCAACGAGTCGCAGGCTCGCGCCGGCGAGGACGCCGACGCCAAGGCCAAGAAGGAAGTCGCCGAGATCAAGGAAGAGATCGCCGCCGTGCGCAAGGAGCTCGCCGAGCTCGCCAAGAAGCAGGGCGACCTCTGGAAGATGACCCCCAAGAGCAAGGCCGAAGCGGCCTGATCCTTCCTCCCGCCTGAGCGGAACATCCAACGGGCCGGGCGATCAAGTCGCCCGGCCCGCTTCGTTTCCCGGTGCTGTCCTCGTGTGACGTCCCAGCGCTCGGACCGACCGCTGTGGCATCAATCCAGGACAAGACCGGGGCCCCGCGAGGCTTGCGGGAGCCCGTACCCTCCCGGATGATGAGCGCTCGTCGCGGCAGCCCCCAACCCCTCCCCCGACTCCCGGAGACCTGAGACACCATGCGTAGCCCCTTTGCTCGCCTCGCCCTCGTTGCGGTGGCCTTCGTCGGCGCCGTGGTCATCGTGCCTGCGCTCTCGCGGGCCGCGCCGCCTGCGGGCACGGCGCCGGTGGCGAGCATCAAGGACCTGATGAACGCCTTCAACCACAAGAGCTACGGGATGCTCGGGCTGGTGAAGGCCACGCTGGCGGGCGAGCCGGCGGCCAACGACTGGAAGGTCGCTACCGCGCGCGCGGC
>JANOFW010000489.1:0-2490 GCA_031413835.1 Planctomycetia bacterium | reverse complement strand
CCGCGCGTCAGGAGATCCTGACCATCGGCGAGCCGGCGATCCCGGCCTTGCGCGCGCACCTGGGCACGCGCAACTCGGGCCTGGCTGGCCAGGTCGTGGACACGCTGATGCAGTTCGGGGAGGTCCCCGACGAGATCGTGGGCCACTCCTACGGCATGTGGGCGACGAGCCAGCCTGCCTGGGCCCTGATCCTCGATCTGCCCGCCGAGCGACGTGCGGCGCTGCTCTCGAAGCTCGGCACCGCGCTCGACTCCGAGGTCGCGCTGACGTTGCAGGCCGCGTTGCAGGGGCCTGCGGCTTGCGTGGAGTTCCTGGCGCGCCTGTCGCCGCCCCCGCCCAATCAGGGCTATCCGCAATCGCGCTGGCGTATCCACCGCGCGTGCCTGGCCCGCGTGGATGCCGGCGGGCCGCTTGGCGAGCGGGTGCGCGCCCTGGTGGCAGCGGGAGTCCCGGATCCTCAGGTCTGGAGCACCTTCGCCGGCTGGCTGATCGAGAAGAGGCTGGTGACGCGTGCCGACGTGGACGCCTGGGCGCGGCTGCCGTGGGAGACCGCGGCCAGGGTTCGCGTACAGGCCGTGCGAGACCCGAAGCTGTTTCCGCCGTCCGAGGCGTTGCAGGTGCTGAGCGAGGTGATTTCGGCACGGCCGGCCATCACGAGCCCCGGCCAGCATGGTTGGTTGTTCGATGCGCTGACCTTGCTGCTCCCCGAGCTGCCCTGGCCGGAGTCCCGCGACGAGGTGGCTCGCGTGCTCGGGCCGCTGTGGTCCGACCTCAATCGCTGGGGATCGCACCACGTGCTCCCCGGCGATCGCCTCTTGGAGACCTTCGGTCGCGCCTTCGAGCTGGCGCGCGAGCCTGCACTCATCTCGAAGGTTGGAGACGCCTGGATGCAGCATGCGCCGGGTCGGCCCGGCGCCCTCGAGACGCTGTTCCGTTGGGCGCGAGAGGGTGCCTTGCCCGGTCACCGTTCGCGGGCGCGTTCGCAGCTGTTCCGGATGCTAGGCGAGCGCGACTTGGACGCGGCCGTGGACCTGCTCGTGACGCCCGAGGCTGTCGATGACGACGTGGCCTCCGCCTGGCAGAAGCTGCTCGTGGAGAGCCCGCAGTCGGGCGCGATCATGGGGAGTCCCGCGCGGGCGTGGCGTCTCCTCGACCGGATCTCGGCCGTTCCCCCGGGCGAACGCGCAGGAGCGGAGAAGCTGGCGAGCCAGCTTTTCCAGCCCATCCAGGCGGGACGCGTGCCCTCCGCGGCGCTGCTCGACCGCTGGTTGGAGCAGCCCGAGCGGTTTCCGGCTGTCGTTCTCAGCACGCAGCGGCACAACTTGCCCAAGCTCCTGGCCGGTTCTGGCCAGTTCCCCGCCCTCCGGAGCGCCTTCCGCGAGCGGTGGGTGGCCGCCACCCCAGCGCAGCGGGAGGGCCTGCTGGCCGGGCTTGGTGTGCTGGATCCCCGAGCCGATCCTGAGCTGCTGGAGTTCCTGCGGGGCGAGCTCGCCGCGCAGCCACGCCGTATCCCCGTCAAGTGGCGCTACTCCGTCATCGCCAGGCTGCTCAAGCTGACGGTCGCCGACCTGCGCGCCTTCTACGACCTCACGCAGCCGGCGGAGGTGGATGAGGCTGCCAGCTGGGTGACGCGCACGCAAGATGCTCCCCTCCTGGAGGCGACGCCTGAGGCCTTCGAGGCGCTGCGCCTGGCCTTCCGTCCCGAGGGGCCGAACGCCCCGGGCCTCGTCCCGTACTTCGAAGGTTTCGAGGCAGTCCAGCGGCCACTGCTCGAGATGTTGCTTGCCCACGCCGAAGCGGACACGCGTCAGAAGGGCGTGAATCTGCTCATCACGCGCTCCTCTCCCACGGACGCCGACCTGTGGGTGAAGGCGCTCACGGACCCCAAGGTGTCGATCCGCAGCAGCGCCGCCCAGGAGCTCAAGCGCGTGCCCACGTCCGTCACGATCAAGGCGCTCGTCGCCGCTCTCGACGACCCGCACCCCGACGTGCGCGCCGCCGCGCTCTCGTCCCTCGACTCCATCCAGAAGATGGAAGAGCTCAAGGCCCGCTGGCGCGAGAAAGTGAAGTAGCGGATGTAAAGCGCGCCCCGATTCAACGGGGTCAGACCCCGTTGAATCGCTTGCGCGCGCTACTTGCGCGTGGAGAGCTTGCCGGCGAGGAGGTCGGCGAGCTTCTTGGCGAGCATCTGCTCGGGCGTCAGGCCCTTGTCGTCGTCGGGGCTCTTGGGGCCTTCGGCCTTGAGCGAGATGCGCTTGGGGGTGCCGGCCTCGTCCTTGATGCCACGGTCGAAGAGGCCCAGGTCCTTGGCGGCGTCGCGGCCGCCGAAGGCGCCGCCGATGGCGTTCGTGCCGCCTCCAGCCTTGCGCGGCGGGCGGGCCTCGCGGGTCTCGCCCCCCCCGCCCCCTCCCGCAGCGCTGAACTGACGCGGACGACCGGCGCCGCGTCCCTCGGGAGCGCGGCCGCCGCGCGGGCCGCCGCCTCTCTGGC